>JBFXGF010000039.1:0-9074 GCA_050178275.1 Thermoplasmata archaeon
CTCAGCGGCGGGGAGAGGCAGAGGGTGATCATAGCGAGGGCAGTCGCCCAGCACCCAGAGGCCCTCCTGCTCGACGAGCCAACGGTCTACCTGGACATCAACGGCCAGCTCGAGATAATGGACCTGATCAGGAGCCTGAACAGGGAGGAGGGCATAACGGTCATCTCGGTGCTGCACGACGTCAACATGGCCGCAAGGTACTGCGACAGGATAGCCCTCCTGTGCAACGGGCGGCTCGAGGCACTCGGTCCTCCCGGGGAGGTCATCAACCCCGAGGTGATACAGAGCGTGTACGGCGTGGAGGTCGTCGTGAGGAAGGACCCGTTCACGGACGCGGTCTACGTGATGCCTCGCTCCGCGGCCGCGCCCGTGCCCAGGCACGGGCGCCGCGTGCACATCCTTTGCGGGGGCGGCGTCGGCGGCCCGGTCATGAAGGCCGTCCAGGACGCCGGCTACAGCGTGTCCACCGGCGTCCTGAACGTGTTGGATTCCGATTTCGAGAACGCGAAGGACCTGCGCATTCCGACAGTCCCCGAGGTCCCGTTCGCGGCCGTCAGCGACTCGGCCCATGAGGAGAACCTCAGGCTCATCGACGAGTCAGAAGTGGTCGTGGTCTCCCCGTTCCCGGTCGGACCAGGGAACTTCAGAAACCTGGAGGCGGCGAGGCACGCTCTCTCTTCCGGGAAGAAGGTGATCGTGCTCGCCCTTGGTGACCCCTCGTCAATCGACTTCGTCGGCGGGGAGGCGGAGGCCGCCATCAAGGGTTTGATTAGCTCGGGAGCGATTGAGGTTAGGAGCCTCGACGAGGCGCTTAAGCGCCTCCAGGGGCTAGGCGGGTGACCGGTCTGAAGGATATGCCGCTCAGGGACCTGAAGCGCAACACCGAGATGCTCATCCTGGTCGAGATGATTCGGTCTCCTTCCACGAGGCTGAAGGACGTGGGAGACAGGCTAGGCATCACTGTTCAGGCGGTCAGTCAGTACACGAATCTCATGCGCAAGGAGGGGTTGCTTCGGGAGCGAAACGGACTCCTGAGGCCGACGAGGAAGGGTATGCAGGTCCTGCAGGAGCATTTCACCCGCATCAAGCAGGATGTCGATGAGGTCCTCAGGAGCATCAGGGTCGTCGACAAGTGCGTCGCTGTCGCCGGGGGCAGGTTGAGGAAAGGCGCGTCGGTGGGCCTCGTGATGGAGGACGGCATGATGATGGCGTTCGACGGTGTCAAGAGCTCGTCGACCGGCATCGCCCTCGAGGACGCGGATGAGGGGGACGACGTGCTCGTGGGGGGCTTGGAGGGCATCCTGGACATGGAGCTCGGCAAGCTGTTGATACTGGAGGCCCCGTCATAGTTCGACGGGGGCTCGAAGGCCGCGAACATAGAGCAGGCTAGGCAGAAGATAGAGGACTTCTCACCGGGGCTGCTCGCGGCAGGTGACACCGTGGGCGCGGCGCTGCTCATGAAGGCGAGCGGTGAGATGCTGACCATGCACGCCCCTGTCGAGTCGGCCATGAGCGCCCTGAGCAAAGGGGTCGACGTCGTCTACTGCGGGACCAGGGAGTCCGCGGACATGATGGTCGATGCCGTCACGAAACTGAAGTCAGAAACAGGCTACGACATCAAGTGGCGTACTTTCAGACTATGATCTCACGTGCGGCAGGACAGGTTTCTTGGGCTAATCCCCCGCAAATTGCCCACGGGGTCATGGCAGCTCCCTCCACGTATAGGGCCCACTGCTCTCTCGCCCCCGACAAGGCATATATCCAGCCTGTGACCATGGGGAGCCCGGAAGGAGGCGGTCCAGATGATGAAGCTCTACGTCGTCGAGGGAGGCAACCTCAAAAGGGTCGAGAAGGCGCAGATGACCGAGGTCCTCTGGATAGATCTGGTCGCCCCGTCCCCGGAGGAGGTCGAGCGGCTCCATAAGGAGTTCGAGATCGACCTCCAGGACATCGCCGATTGTCTGGACCCGAATGAGAGGTCGAGGGTGGAGGTCGAGGAGAAGTACGACATGCTCGTCCTGCGGAGCCTCCTGACGGACGAGCGCTCCCCTGAGCGGATTCAGACGATGCCGATAGGCATAATGGCGACGCCGAGACAGGTCATCACCGTGCGGATCGGCGCGGCGTTCGATGCCGAGGAGCTATGCTCCGACCTCAAGAGGAAGCCGAGGCTCGACACCAAGGAGGACCTGTTCCTGGCCATTGTCAGGCGCGTGCACAGGGACATCGAGAGGACGATCAGGCCCATGGAGCGCAAGATCGGCGCCATCCAGGAAACGATCCTGCATGCGAGGAACGCTGAGGTGGCGCACAGCGCGTTCGCGCTCAGCAACGGGCTCATCCTGCTGAACACCGCCCTGCTCTCCAACCTGAACGCGATATCGCTACTCTCCCGCGTGCGCCAGCTGCGGATGACGAAGGACCAGCTAGACCTGGCTGAGGACATAGAGAACGACGTGGCGCAGCTATACGAGATGACCACGATCTTCAGGGAAATCATGTCCAACGTCCTGAACGCCTACGAGACCGCCGTGTCGAACAACCTGTCTTTCATCATGAAGACACTGACGACGATCAGCCTCATCCTGATATTGCCGACACTCATCGCGAGCCTGTACGGCATGAACGTGACCCTCCCGTTCCAGCATGACCCGAACGCTTTCTGGTTCGTCATAGGCCTCTCCTCGGTGTGCGTCGCCGGCCTTTGGGTGCTGTTCAGGTTGAAGAGGATACTCTGACCGGTCCATTCGCGCCGGCTTAGCGTGTCCATCCGACCCGTCGCCGCCTGGTCCCAACGCATCTATTTAACAATGGGATGACGTATCCAAGAATCGAAGAGTCATGGTGTCCGCAATCGACACAGCGTTGGGCCTGTTGCTGGGCGTATCCGCCTTCCTGCTGGCGCTCTCCCTCATATCCTATAGGCGGAGCGGGGTGTGCTCGATGCGTCTGCTCTCCGAGGGTCTGTCGATACACGTCGCGTTCACGGTCATGCTTATACTGGCGGGATACGCCACGGACTGGCTCGAGAAACTCGATGGCACGCTCATGGTCGTCGTCGACGCCGTTATCCTGTTGTCCATGATAGTCCTCGGGCGTTTCGGAGGTAGGACCGGTGCTAGATCCTCTTGAGCTAGAGAGCCGCAAGAGGATATACGAGTGCGTCAGGAACAGCCCTGGCATCCACTTCCGGGAGATACAGAGGCGGACGAGCCTGCCCATAGGCGTGCTGGAGTACAACCTGAACTGCCTGGTGGACAGGGCGTTGCTGAGCGTGGACAAGGAGGAGAGCTTCTCGAGATACTTCCCATGCGGCCAGATCACCGCAGAGAAGCAGCGTATCCTCTCCTCCCTCAGACAGGAGATACCCCGGGGCATCATCCTGTACGTGATGCGGCACCCTTCGGCGACCCACGGCGAGATATTGAGCAACTTCACGATCTCGGGCGGGACCCTCTCGTACCACATCAAGAAGCTGGTGTTGAGAGGCGTCCTCAGACTGGAGAAGGTCGGTCGTGAGTCCAGGCTGACCGTCATAGACCCGGACAAGGTCGCGGACCTGCTCATAATCTACAGGCGGACGTTCTTCGACAGACTGGTGGACGATTTCGTGGCCGCGTATGTCGAGAACAGCGGGAGGACAGCAGCGCCGGAGCCCGTCCCAGACGATGGAGACGGCGAAGAGTAGTGACCCTTGCTCACTTGCCCTTGTAGTACCTGTTCTTCTCCAAGACGACCGTGTCGCTCTGGTCCTGGGAAGCGGATCTCCTCACAGCGAAGGCCACCCCCGCGCCACCGGCCACCACGGCGCCTATCAGTATGCCCAAGGCGGTCGACATGACCGATGAGCCGATTATGCTCCCGTCAGGGAGCTCGATCACTCCGCCGCGGGTGGATGGGAACAGGCCTAGGCTAGGGTCGTGCGTGATCTGCGCCGTCTCAGGTGTCAGGGGGGCGGATATGTACACCTTCAACGACTCGCCGTCTGTCCTGTAGTATGTCGACAGGTCCTCGAAGGTCTCCCCGACCGTCAGGTCGTGGACCATGCACTCGGACGCCCACGAGAAGAAACCGGTCTCGTTCATCTCCAGGAACGCGAAAAGCTGTTTCAACTGGTTCCTGTGCTGGAACGAGTGCATTATGACTTCATCATCAGCTGTGGTCTCGTTCTCGTCGGGGTCGCTTATGCTGACCTCGCCGTTCTGGAAGCCCTCGAAGACGTATTGTTCGTCCATCGCCGTCGGCGTGAAGTTGCCGAAGTCCATCATCATCAGGCTTATGTCCAGGGCCAGATGGTCGGCGTCTATGGGTGTGTTGATATCAATCGTGATGTCGAACTTCATC
The DNA here is from genome assembly GCA_050178275.1 of Thermoplasmata archaeon. GTDB lineage: Archaea > Thermoplasmatota > Thermoplasmata > UBA10834 > UBA10834 > UBA9653. Next base: position 4,345 of record JBFXGF010000039.1, read on the forward strand.
TCGGTGGATCCGTTCACCGGATACAGCCCCTCGTCAATGGCCCCGTCGAAGGTCGAAGAGAAATTGGACGAGGATATGATGAAGTCGACAGTGACTGTCGCCCAGTCCTCGATGACTACTATCCCTGGATTCCCGGGCTCGGGGTTGCCGTCCTCGTAGGCGATCCTCTTGTTCATGGACACCGAGGAGTTCATCGACAAGTACGCGGTGGATGTCCCGTCCCCGTCGTCGACCACGACCGGGGACTTCGCGGTCCAACTGGCGTGCTCCATGGACGCGTGGTAGGGGACATCATCGAGCACGAGCCCGTTCCCCGAGCTCTCGTTATAGCCCAGGATAGAGGAGAACACGAAGCCGTACGAGATGCCGTCCGACGTGTCCGTCTCCATCACGGCCACGGCCGGGAACAGCGTCGACACCGCCACGCTCATCTTGTCGGTCAGTAGCACCACGTAACCGTCTTCGGACACGTAAGAAATATCGCCGCCGTCGGAGTCAGCCCGTCCCGTGACGCTAGCGGAGAACAACAGTGCCAACGCGACGGATATCGCGATGAATCCCAGTGGCTTCGAACTTTTGCGCATGCTGATAACAACATCAAGTCAGCTCATATTAAGCCATTTGGTACACTGCTAGAAATGCCCCCAGGGGTGTGCGGGCTACCTTTGGCCCGCTACGCTGGCAGCCCCGGTCGGTTCCCGGTGGTATATAAACGTCGTGAAATCTCACAGACCCGCGGCATGGGCCCGGGGCTACTGACACCTGTACCCGGCGGGCGTCCTCCCCGTGGGAAATCTCGCGGTCCAGCGGTCATCTGGCAGTGACGCATAGAGGCTTGTGCTAGTCATTGATACTTGTACCATAAACCACTTAACAAGCGCCCCTTGTTGCTCGCTTCAGAAACGGCGACTCCGTTTCCGAAGAGAAGGTGAATGAATGATTGCCAAGGTGTGGATTGCTCTGGCGCTCGGCAGCGCCTTCATGGTCGCTGGGCTCGCGACAGTCGCGGCCGGGAACATGAACGGCGATTGTGACCAGATACAGGACAAGCTCCAGGACGGCTCGTGCGACGACTGTCCGGACGACACCGCTGAGGACGATGTCTGCGACTCATGCAACGACTACGAGTTCCTCTACGGTGAGACGGAACTGGAGCCTCCCCATCAGTCTGAATGTGGACAGGAATAGCCGCATTAGATTCCGACAAAGGGTCTCCCCTAAAGTCTCCTTTGTGCCGAAGGTCGCGGCTTCCTGCCCACCCAAAACCCCCTTTTTCCATCTCCAGGCTCTGGCGGCGGATCGTCTCGAAAGGCCCCGTCCGCGCATCCTGACCATCTCAATTTTTATCATCTGCTTCGTCATACTCCACCGACATGAGGATCGACCCGAGATTCATCAAGAAGATACGAAAGGAGTTCCCTGCCGCTGACAAGGACGCCAGTGGTCGGACTAGGGCGTTCCTGGACAACGGCGCCGGCACACTGGTGGCCCTGCGGAGCGCCGAGAGGGAGGCCGTGGCCAGGATAGACCTGAGCGCCAACGTTGGCAACCTGTTCCCAGAGTCAATCGGCGCGGAGGAGGCTATCCTGGAAGGCCGCCAGGCGGTCTCGGACCTCCTGGGCGCGAGCGGTCCCGAGACGATCGTGTCGGGGGAGTCGGCCACCTCACTGCTTTTCAACTTGAGCTATGCCATGGGACGCGAGTTCTCAGGGGAGGAGAACGTCGTGGCTACTGGCTACGAGCACTACACGAACATCAACCCCTGGATGGAGCTGGGCTCGACCGGCAGGATAGAGTCACTGAGATTCGCCGAGTTCGACCTCGGGACGGGTCTGCTCGACTTGGACAAGCTGTCCGCGCTCGTTGACGCCAACACCAAAGTCGTCACGGTGAGCGCCGCGTCCAATGTGCTGGGGACGAGGACGAACCTGGTCGAGGCGGGGAAGATAGCCAGGGACGCGGGCGCCTATTTCATAGTCGACGCCGTACACCATGTCGCCCACGGGCTCACTGACGTGAGCGCGCTCGAATGCGACGCCCTGGTCTTCTCGGGATACAAACTGTTCTCAAGGCACGGCAGCTTCATGTACATGCGGCCCGAGCTCATCGAGGACCTTACCCCGTACAGGGTCATCCCGTCGCCGGAGCACGGGCCAGAGAAATGGGAATGGGGCACGAGGGACCAGGCGATGTTCGCGGCCATCACCGGGGCCATAGACTATCTGTGCTGGGTGGGCGCCCCGTCGCTGAAGAGCTCCCCCAAACCGGGCCAGCAGCGGCGGTCCAGGCTCATGCAGGCGTTCGAGAGGATAGAGGACTACGAGGAGCGTCTCTCCAACCTGGTCCTCGAGGGAAGGGGCAGCGCGATAGGCCTTCTGGACATCCCTGGCCTGAGGCTGTACGGTCCAAAGGTGACCGGGGGCAAAGTCGGGCGGGACCCGACATTCTCGTTCAAGATAGAGGGTTGGGACGACCGAGAGCTCTCGAAGCTGTTGTGGGAGAAGTACGCGATCGCCCTTGGCGCGGAGGGATATTATTCGCGCGTGCCCGCGGTCTATGGGACGGACACGATGCTCAGGGCGACCTTCGTGCACTACAACACTGACCAGGAAGCGATCGCTCTGCTGAAGGCGTTGAACCGTATCGCCGAGGGGAAACGCTGATCGACCTGGCGCCGATTTCCGTGGGCGCGCGCCCGGTGGCCGATGTCCCGGCGGCCCGTCATCGTCCTGCCGCGTCCCCGGAACCCTTCTAGTTACGTTCCACTTATTGAAACTTGCACCACAACGTGTAAAGCACCTCGTGACCGGTCAACGGCTCAGGCGCAGTTTGAGGGCGACAAGGGGACTCCGAGCCGCTAAGGCTCTAGATTTCGTCGTTCCGTGGTTGCGCGCAGACGCAGAAGGCCCCCGCGCAGGGACAGCCTGACGCCGGAGAGGCCGAAGAAGAGGTGAAACACATGGAGAGGAAGTTTGAGAGCGAGCTCGGGAAGGATGTCGCAGCTGGGCGGAGGTCGAAACCTTCCCTGAAACTGGGCGCGGCGGGCATCGCGATTGCCTCGTGCGCCATGCTGGTGTGCCTGGCGGGCATGTCGTTGGCAATGGGGACGTCGAACCCGGAGAGCGGGCCGCCGTTCATACAGGAGTCGACGGTGTTTGAGAGAGAGGTGGATGAGATCTCGGAAGGGGAACAGGACGCCGCTGTGAAGCGCGTCATGAGCCTCAAGTACAGGGCGGTTTCTCCGTCCGGCTTGACTGACACCCCCCTGACGAAGTTCAACTACGTGATGAACTTCGCCTTCAACGAGACGGTCGATCTGAAGGGGATCGAGGTCGGCACTCTTGCCTTGACGTTCGTGTCGGATGAGCTCCTGGTTGACGGAGAGCTCCTCGACCTGTCTGGCGTGAGCGCTAACATCCGCATGGTCGTCACGGGCACGGATTACCTGGATGACGGCTCCTTCGTGCCGATCGACTACGACTCGGGCATGTTGTCGTACGAGATAACGGACAACGCCCTGGTGGTCGAGGCAGTCATGCCAGACCTAGTTTGGACACCGTCCTCGGGCGACAGCCTGACAATCGTCGTGACGGTCGAGATATCTGGGCACGTGCTGCATGGCGACGCGGTCGAGACACCGTGGTCGCGATACGCGCCTCTGTTCGACGACTACACAGGCGCGTTCTGACCCGGCACCCCACGACAGCATCGGTGCAAACCCTAACCGGGCCTCGCTATGTGACGAGGCCCGAAGCGCAATTTCTCATCGAACCAGAAACGGATAAGGAGTTTGCGGAAGGGGTTTTCGTCTGCCAACGCGTCCGCGCTCACTTCTTGTCGTAATACTTGGACCAGTCGCCCGGCTGGGAACTCTTGGTCCTCTCGTAGGACCCTCTGTCCCCCTTGCCCGGCTTCTTTCCGGAAGACGACACCGCCACGACAGCCACGACTATCAGCACGACGACCACGCCCGCGATCAGCAGGAGGAACACCGGCATCTCAGTCGTGTCAGCGACGCTCACGTCCACGAGCGCCTCGCTCGAGAACACTGGGTCGTGGATGATGCTGTTCCCACCTGGGAACACCATCGCCCCGAGCACGACGAATCCGGTGAATGTGCTCCACTCGCCAGCGACCTTTGCCATCGCCGCTATCCTGTGCCCGGCCATTATCTGTACCCTGACCTGCTCGGGCTCGCCGTCGACGGTCACGTTGTCCACCCACGAGAGCTGTCCGAACTCCGAGAACTCGGTCCCGAAGATCAGTTTGGTCTGGGTAAGCTCCTTGGGCTCCTCGAAGTCGCCAGTGGTCTCATTGACCTCGAGCTCACCCTCGACCGCCTGACAGTTCATGACGCCTACCTCGTTCATGTAGGAGAGAGTCTTCATCTCCATCCAGGTCGCCATGATCGGGGACACGAAGTTGCCTACGAGGCTGCGGAACTCGATCAGGACGGCGGGGTTCGTGTTGTTGGAGTCGTAGTCCCAGCCTTCTATCTCCTGGTCCCACTTGACATCGTACTTCATGATCTTCCCCTCGGCCTGCAGCGGCTCGAGTCTGTCGGCGTTCATGAACACCATCTTGCCGAGCGGACCCTGCGTCACGGTCACCCTCCACTGGGGGAGCGACACGTTGTCGTACTGAGCCAGGTCCGCGGTCAGGTGGAATGACAGCGTGAGCTCGTTGAGCACGTTGTCGCCGACGTCGGTTTCCGCCGAGTCGTTCACCGT
>JBFXGF010000040.1:0-9060 GCA_050178275.1 Thermoplasmata archaeon
GACGGGCAACGGTCCCTGGCCGAGTTCAGGTGAGATAGACGGGGTAAGGGCATGGCAGCATCCGGGGAGAGGCGCGTCAGGGCGTGGGCCAGGAGGGTCGCGAAGGGACAGGCGAAGGCCCTCATGGACCAGTGCATCTCGGAGGCGGCCAAGTCGGGGTCCGAGGTCATCGTTCTCGACGGCGACAAGGTCTTCGGGGTCGACCATCTCGGGAGCGCCCTGGCCCACGCGTCCAAGGCGTCCGCCGAGGGCAGGAACGCGTCCGACTCCCTCGCGATGGAGACCCTCCTGTACGCCTCCGGGGAGAGGCAGCTGTCGAGCGCGATCGGGAAGATGGGCGTCGGCCCAGGGACCACCGAGGTAGTGCTCGCCGCCGTAAGGGGGCCGTTCTCCCCGGGCGAGGGATGGGCCGAGCTGCCGGACACGGACCCCGCCCCGGACAGGGCGAGGCTCGCGAGGTTCGGCATCACGGAGAAGGAGATGTCCACCGTCGACCCGGGACGACTGTCTGAGCTCGTCCTGGAGAAGGTGGCGGCCGTCGATGTCATAAAGAAATGACGGCCTGGCCAACGCGCGTGGGCGAGGGGAGTGTTTATAAGAGCGGCTAGCCGATTCCCCACGGTCGGTCTGGTGCGATGGCTGTTATTATCGAGTGCGTCCCGAACTTCAGCGAGGGGCGCAGGAAGAAGGTCGTGGACGGGATAGTCCACTCCATAAGGTCGGTCCCGGGGACCAAGGTCCTGGACGTCGAGATGGACGCGGACCACAACAGGAGCGTCGTGACCTTCACCGGGAGCAGGGAGAGCGTCCAGGAGAGCGCCTTCCGGGGAGCGAGGGCCGCGGCCGAGCTCATCGACCTGACGAAGCACAAGGGAGAGCACCCGCGCATGGGGGCGCTGGACGTCCTCCCCTTCATCCCGATATCGGGGGCCACGATGGCCGACTGCGTGGAGATCGCCAACAAGGTCGGCGCCAGGATAGCCAGGCATCTCAAGATTCCCGTCTACCTCTACGAGGCCGCGGCGAGGCGCCCGGACAGGAGGAACCTGGAGGTCGTGAGGAAGGGACAGTTCGAGGGGCTCAGGGAGGCCATACTCACGGACGAGTCCCGCTACCCCGACTTCGGCCCCAGGGAGGTCCACCCGACCGCGGGGGCCACCGCCGTCGGCGCGAGGATGCCTCTGATAGCGTTCAATGTCAACCTGAAGTCAGAGGACGTCGATGTCGCGAAGGCGATCGCGAAGAAGATCAGGACCAGCGGCGGGGGGCTCCCATGCGTGAAGGCCTTGGGGTTCCACCTGAGCGAGAAGAAGATGGTCCAGGTATCGATGAACCTCACGGACTACACCGTGACCCCGATATCCAAGGTGTTCCTCGAGGTGGTCAAGGAGGCAGAGGCGCGCGGGGTCGAGGTGGCTGAGAGCGAGATCATCGGGCTCATACCGCTGGACGCCGTGTGCGACCTCGCGGGCCGGTTCCTCAAGGTCCCCGACTTCGCCAGTGGCCAGGTGTTGGAGAGGAGGATATGGGCGTGAGCGGTTTCGAGGGCCTGAAAGCGTTCTGCGACGACCTAGCGTCGCCGGAGCCCGCCCCCGGAGGGGGCACCGCGGCAGCAGCCTCGGGCGCCATCGCCGCGTCGCTCCTCTCCATGGTCTGCGGAGTCACGCTCAAGAGCAAGAAGCATGAGATGAACTGGCCGAGGCTCGAGCTCCTGAAAGAGCGCGCGGACGAACTGGGCGCACTCCTGATCAAGCACGCCGAGATGGACGCGCTCTCTTACCTGACGGTCGTGAGGCACGCGCGCGCGAAACGCGAAGCCCCTGGCGACGAGGAGGCGGCAGCGGCCTACGAGGAGGCCGTGCGCGGGGCGATAGAGGTGCCGACTTCCACTGCCGAGGCCTGCGTGGAAGTGCTGAGGCTCGCCGACGAGGTCGCGGCCGTGGGCACCAAGAGCGCCTCGTCAGACATTGAGGTCGCCCGACTACTGGCGGCAGCAGGCGTGGACGGCGCGGTGGCGAACATCATGGTCAACCTCCCGTCGTGCGCGGACGCTTCCGCCAGCGCGCGCGCGAGGGAAAGTGCCGAGAGGATCAACAGCGAGAAGGGCGCGCTTCTCGCCCGATGACCGGGGATATTTATCCGTTAGGGGGCCTTTGGAGGGGCTACTCTATCACGTTTGATACATGAAGCGATACTTTTAAGTCGCCTCACTAAAATGTGAACACTGGGATAACCGTTCCAGCAGATGCTCGATTTATAAGGTCGCGCGGCAGGAGCTAGAGGGTCGTGGCAGGCAACTACTTGAAGAGTCTCCAGCTGGCCAAACAACTGGAGGAGCGCGCTAAAGAGGCGACTCGGAACAAGGAGAGAGCTGAGCAGGAGCGCGACCAGCTGCAGCAGTTCCTCAAGGTCTGCAGGGAGAACGACACCGACCTCTCGGAGGTCGAGCGCATCCTGGCAGACTTCAACGCGTCCATGAACGCGAAAGACTACCAGTCAGCCCTGGCACACGCGACGAAGGCCTCTGAGGAGTCGAAATCCGCCTTCGTCAAACGGATAGGGGAGGTGGCGGACTCCGCGGAGGGGCTGCTGAACCTCGCCCAGATCCCCGCCTCGGACGCCAAAGGCGCCCTCGAGATGCTGGAGAAGAGCAGGGAGCAGGTCCTGAGGGACGACTACCAGGCGGCCATGAAGAGCGCGAAGAGCGCGTACGGCGCGGCCGAGAGGGCACTCCACGAGTACTTCTCCGAGCTTCTGTCCCAGACCCAGGAGGTCCTGATACAGTCCAAGGACATGGGGGAGGATGTCTCCCTCTTCGAGGAACTCCTGAAGAAGGGCAAGGGCGAGCTCGAGCGACAGGAGTACGAGACCGGCCTGGCGCACGTCAGGGAGGCGCTTGAGGGCGCGGGCGAGAACATCAAGGCCCAGGTTGGCACGGCTATCATCTCCGTGGACGAGCTGATGGTCGCCGGAGAGGAGCTCAAGGCTGACATGTCGAAGGTCAAGTCACATGTCGAGAAGGCCAAGGAGGCGCTCGAGGCGCTCAGGTTCAAGGAGGCGCTCGCGTACGCCAAGAGGGCGGAGACGGAAGGCGAGAACTCCATCTCATACAAGCTCCAGGATATGTCGAGGGAGGTCAAGGACGGCATCAAGAGGCTCAAGGCGATCGAGGAGGACGTGAGCGTCCCCCAGGAGTTGCTGGAGCAGAGCCAGACCGCCCTCAAGGGGAAGAACTACATCGAGGCGCTGAGGGCGCTCAACACCGCCCATGAGCGGGTCCGGGAGATGCAGTTCAAGTCCGTCCTGGACGTCATAGCCCAGGCCAAGGACAAGTTCGTCCTGGCCAAGAAGATCGGCGTCGACATGACGAAACCCATCATGCTACTCAACACCGCCAGGGACAACTACCGGCTGGGCAAGTTCGAGGAGGCACTAAGGTACGCCGAGCAGAGCAGGAAGGAGATAGACGATGAGCTCAGCGTGTTCTACGGCGCCCGGGACCAGCTGGTCGAGCTCGCGAAGGCCATCAAATTCGCCGCTGACCTCGGTGCGGACGCCTCCGCAGTCAAGAAGAATCTGGGGGACGCCAAGAAGAGCTTCGAGGCGAAGGAGTACGAGAGGACGGGCGAGATCGCGAAACAGGGCTTGGGAGAGGCCCGCAAGATCGCCTACGACAAGGCGATGGACACCGTCGACGCGACCGACAAGGCGTTCAAGCTGGGCAAGTCTTTGGGGGCGGACGTGGCCGAGACCGAGGGTCTCCTCCAGAGGGCGCTGGCCTCCCTATCCAAGGAGGACCTGCCCGAGGCCATCAAGCTGGCCAAGTCCGGACTGGACGCGGCCAACGCCGCCATGACAAGGGTGCTCAGTGACAAGCTGCACAACCTGGACCAGTTCGTGAGCGGGTTCTCGGGGGACGAGGACCTCACGGAGGTCAGCGAGAGCATCACCGAGGCGAGGTTGAGGCTGTCCGAGCAGGCATTCGATAGAGTCTCCGAGCTGCTCAAGGTCGCCCAAGAAGGCATAGAGACGGCGGGCGAGGAGGAATGCCTCAGGCTCATGGGGCAGGCGACAGCGAAGATCGAATCCCTCAAGAAGATGGATGGCGACGTGGACGACCTCGAGATACTCCTCAAGAGGGTAAAGCAGGCGATGGAGGACAGGGCCTACGACGAGGCGACCGCCAAGGCCAGGGAGATCATCGCCAGCGCCGATGAGATGACACTCAAACTCGTGCAGGCAGAGTTCTCCGGAATCAAGGACACGGTCGACGAGGCGAAGTCCGTCGGCATCGAGGTCGAGTCCGCCAGGGCGGACGTGAAGAAGGCCAGGGAGCTGTTCGAGGCCAAGGACCTGGAGGGCGCCAGGTCCATGCTCCACGGCGCCAGGACGACCCTCAAAGACAAGATTGCCAGGTTCGACGGCATAAAGGACAAGATACGGAGGGCGGAGGAACTGGTCTCCGAGGCGCAGACGAGCCGCGCGGACGTCTCCAAACAACTGGGAGACCTACAGTCGGCCCAGAGGTTGTTCCAAGACGGCGAGTTCGACGCCGCTGAGAAGATGTTGGACGAGCTCACGGATGAGACCGAGAAGAAACTGGCGATGTACCTCGCCGCCAAGTTCATACTCACTTCGAAGGAGAGCATAGACCTCGCTGGGACGAACCACATCGACATCTCCGAGGCCAGCGAGATGTTGGCCAGGGCCAAGGAGCTGATGAAGGCGAAGGACTACGAGGAGGCCCTCGAGGTCGCAAAGGAGTGCGACAAGAAGGCCGTCGAGAGCATCAGCGAGGCCGCGCGGTCGATGGTTAAGGACCTTCACAGGCTGATAACCGACGCCAAGAACGTCGGCGTCGACACCTCCGGCCCGGAGGCGCTCGCGGAGAAGGCGGCGTCCCTCGTCAAGACCGGCGACTACGCGGAGGCGCTCAGGTGCATCGACTCCGCCAGAAACGACATCGACCAGATCAAGAACCTCAGCTCCCAGGCAGCCTTGGAGATCAAGGTCGCGAGGACGAACCTCAAGGACGCCGAGACCCTGGACATGGAGGTCACCTCCGCGAGGGAGCTCCTGGACCAGGCGGTCGAGGCGCTCACGCGCCACCAGTACGCCATCGCCCTCGAGCTGGCGAAGAAGTCCTCCGAGGCGTCTTCCGAGGTCACCAGGAACACCATCTGGAGCACCTTGGAGAAGTTCAGGGAGAGGCTCGATAAGGCGGCTTCCGAAGGGACGGTCGTCGGCGTGGCGGAGAGGTGCGCGGCCGACGGGGTCGCCGCGTTCAACGAGAAACGATACCAGGACGCGCTCAAACTCGCCATGCAGTGCGAGGCCGAGATGGACCGGGCCGAGCTCCAGAGGGAGGTCGGCTCGAAGGCCGTCGAGATGGCCAGGAGGAAGCTCGAGGAGGCCGTCAACGAGGGCATCGTCAGTGACGAGGTCGGGGAGCTCGTGCTCGAGGCCGAGAGGTTGCTGTCCAAGGGCAAGTTCGTGGACGCCTTGGCCAAGTCCCTGGAGAGCGGTGACCAGCTCCACCTGATCAGGGAGAGCATGGACAACCTCAGGATCGAGCTGAGCTCCGTGAAGGAACAGGTCGACCGGCTGCGCAAGGTAGGCATCGACACGCGGGAATGCGACCTGATGATGGAGAAGGCCCGCGGGCTCATGGTCAAGCAGGACTTCGTCAAGGCCAAGGAGGCCCTTCAGAAGTGCTCGGTGATGGCCGTCGCGCTCTTCGAGCACTCGATAAACGACGTCATGAAACAGAACAAGGACCTCGTGTCGCGCGCGAAGTCGATGGGACTATCGACGAAGCCGTGCGAGGACATCCTGGAGGTCGCGAAGACCTCGTTCTCCGAGAAGCTCTGGGACTTCGCCTACCAGCAGGCCCAGACCTGCCACGCCATGTGCATACAGGTCATCTCGAAGAAGATAGAGAACCTCGCCTCCGACGCGGAGACGCGGCTGGAGCCCCTGAAGGCCTCCGGGGCGTCCGTCAGGTCGGTCGAGGAGCTCATCGGGCAGGCGAAGGAGGCCGTCGGAAACGGGGACGCGTCCGAGGCCTTCCAGCTGCTGATGGAGGCCGACCAGCGGATCCTGGGCATCGAGGACTCGCACAGGAAGTTCATAGACATATCGATAGCCGCCGAGAGCGCCGTCGAGGTGCTCAGGCGCATAGGCGTGTCCACCGGCGAGGCGGAGAGGTTGCTCGCGCTCGCGGACCTGGAGAGGGAGAAGGACTACGACTCCGCCATCGAGTTCGTCGCCGAGGCCCTGGACACCGCCAGGACGACCATCGAGTCGTACGTGCCCGAGATAACCGGAGGGGTTTCGTCATCCGGGCTCCAGGAGGGCTCGCCCGGCGAGATCACCATCAGGCTGAAGAACACCGGGAACGTCATGGCCAGGGACGTCTCCGTGGAGCTCTCGGGACAGTTCTCGGCCGTCGACCTGCCCGCCGTCGGCAGCATGAGGCCTGGCGCCGAGGCCATCCTGAAGGCCAAGGTCGTGCCGGACACCTCAGGCGACATATCTGTAAGGGTCAACATCGCGTGCAGGAGGCACTTCGACGGCGCCCCCCAGAGCTTCCAGTTCGACGCGTCAGTGAAGGCCTTCAAGCCCGGCCCCCCGTTCAAGGTCTCGCGGTCGGAAGGGCTGGCGAGATGCGCCCATTGCCAGGGCAAGATCAAGCAGGGGTTCGACATCGTCGACTGCAGGTGCGGGAACGTGCTGCACCTGGCCTGCGCGAAGAGGACAGGGTCGTGCCCTGTCTGTGGCCAGAAGTACTCGTTCTAGGCGGAGCCGCCGATCCTCGCGCTCGATACCCTGACATGAGGGGAGGTCACGCCGAAGTAAACGCTTCTTGACTTCCCGAGCATGTCGATCCTGGACAGCATGTCGACCATGCCGATCCCGATGGTCGACTGTCTCAGCGCCGAGCCCAGCTCGCCGTCCCGTATCAAGTAGCTCTCCATCATCAGGCCCGAGAACTCGCCCGTGGCTAGGTTCGGGTAGTCCCATGTTCCCCTGAGGTACACGCCCACCTTCGTCTCCGCGACCATCTCCTCGAAGCTGGAGTCGCCGGGGCCCAACACGAGGTTGGATGTGGATATCGTCGGCGGGCCCCTGTAGCTCCACGCGCCGGAGCCCCTCGATGAGTTGCCGGTGCTGGGGCGGGATTCCCTCCCCGAGGTATACGAGTCGTGCAGGTACGATGTGAGGACCCCGTTATCCACGAGCACGAGGGGGGCGGCGGTGGTTCCCTCCCCGTCGAACGACGTGCTCCCGGTCGCCCACTCGACCGTCGGGTCGTCCGTCATGACGACCTCGCGCGCCGCCACTGGCTGGCCGATCTTCCCCGCGAGGTAGCTTCGGCCCCGTTGCACGGTCTCGGCGTTGGCCCCGGACCCGATGGCCGTCGCGAGTATGAACCCCAGGGCCAGGGGGTCTAGCACGACTGGGTAGTCCCCGGTCTCGAGCTTCGCCTGCCTCAGACCCTTGATCGCCTGCTCACGAGCCTTCAGGCTCACGCGCTCCAAGGCGCCAGGCTCCTGCCTGCGGCTGGAGAGACCGTCATATCCCGAGAACATGATGTCGCCGTCCCTCGCGACGGCCTCCACCACGAAGTCCGTTGAGGTCAGCTTCTGGCTGCCCGTGAAGCCATTGTTGTTCGAGAGCGCGACATGACAGACGGCGACTCCCGCGCTCCCGTTGGTCGACGATATCCTCTTGTCGTCCGCGGCGATGTCGGCCATCTCGATCACGGTCTTGACGACCTCATCCGGGCCTACATCCAACAGCCTCTTCTCATAGAGGCCCGCGACCGCCCTCGGCTTGGCCGCGTGCGGTAGGTCCCTGAACTCTGGGTCGGGCGTGCCCGCCCGGGAGAGGGAAACGGACATCTCGGCCGCGGATGCCATCGCTTTCTCATCGAAACCCGTGCAATACGCGAAGCCAGGGGACCCTTTTATGAAGGTCCTGATCCCGACCCCCTGGTCCGTGACGATGCTCGCCTGCCTCACTGAGCCCTTCTCCTGGTCGGCGGATATCGCCCGTGTCTCCGCCGCGACCGCGTCGCACTTCTCGGCGCCCGCCCGTACCGCGAGGGCGACCGCCATCTCCGCCAGACCGGCCAGCTCGGACTCGTCCATCATTCAGGCCAGCCCCCCGACCACGACGTCTGAGACCCTTATATGCGGGCCTCCGTCCGTCACCCTCGCCTCCTGTGAGTATTTGCCGCAGTACCCAGGGTCGCAGAGCGTGAAATCGTCAGCGACGCCGGTGACACTGTTCAACACCTCTAGGATGACACCGGAAAGCGAGGCGTCCCTGTACCTCTGACCTATCTCGCCCGACTTGATCTCGTACGCCTCGTCACACTTGAACATGAACTGGCCCTTCGAGGGCTCCACGTAACCGTACTGGCTCCCCTGGAACAGGAACCCTTCCTTGGTGTCCTCGATCAGCTCGTCCTTCCCCCACTCCCCGGGCGCGATGAACGTGTTGCTCATGCGTATCAGCGGCGGGCTGCCGTAGGTCTGCGCTCGGGAGGCGCCGTTGGGTTCCATGCCCGTTCTGCTGCTCGACTCAAGGCTGTGAAGGTACTCTGTCAGAATCCCCTCCGCTATCAAGACGTGCCTGCGCGCGCGCACGCCCTCCCAATCATGGGGGAAGTAGCCGAATGTGGACTCGATGGTCGGGTCGTCCACCAGAGTCACTTCTGGCACCGCGACCCTCTGACCGATGCGCCCTTCGAGGACCGAGGCCCCCGCCAGTATGCCATCCGCCTCGCAAGCGTGCCCAATCGCCTCGTGCGCTAGGATGCCTGTCATCTTGTTGTCGAGGATGCAGACCGCCCTGCCCGCGGGGACCGGTTTCGAGTCGAGGAGCCTTATCGCCTGAGCAGCGGCGCTCTCCCCGAGGAGCGCGGTCTCGTCCGTGCGCATGAGTTCGTAGCCGCCGACAGACCCGACGGCCGAATGCCCTCTCTGGACCACGCCGTCCGACTTGGCCCAAGCCGAACACGCGGCGAGGGTCCATGTCTCCTTGGTCCGCACG
>JBFXGF010000041.1:0-8963 GCA_050178275.1 Thermoplasmata archaeon
GACGGCTGTTCCCAGGCCTCGACGAGCACATGGCCGCGGCCGAGGTGGGCAAGGAGTACGAGGTCCTGATACCGCCGGAGAAGGCCGCTGGCGCCAGGGACCCGAAGCTGGTCGAGCTGCACCCCAGGAGGGAGTTCCTGAGGCAGGAGATCGAGCCCAGGGTCGGACTCGAGGTCACAGTCAAGAACAGGGCCGGCCACATCACGGCCGTCACCGCTGGCCGCGTCAGGGTGGACTTCAACAACAAGCTCGCGGGCAGGACCCTGAAGTACAAGTACAAGGTCGTCTCGAAGCCGACCAAGCCCAAGGAGCTCGCCGAGCTCATACTGAAGATGTCGTACGGGACGTCCGAGGGCTTCGATGTCGAGCACCACGGCAAGGACTACAAGGTCAAGTTGCCGGACTCGTGCAAGTACGACCAGAGGTGGATCCTCAGCAAGTACGGCGTGGTCAGGGACCTTCGGGAAGTGCTCGGGGCCGAGACCGTCTCCTTCATAGAGGAGTACGCGAAGCCCGAGAAGAAGGAAGAGCCTAAGGAAGAGGCCAAGGTCGAGACCAAGAGCGAGCCGAAGGAGGAGCCGAAGGCGGAGAAGCCTGCCGAGGCGACCCCAGAGCCCGTGAAGGACGCCGAGAAGGCCCCTGAGGAGCTGTCGGAAGAGGACAGGAAGGCCTGAGCCCCGTCCGGCACATATATATCGGCAGGCATCCGGTATTGGATGCCTGTCCCCACACGCGGGCGCGTGGCCTAGTCAGGATATGGCACTTGCCTCCTAAGCAAGTGGTCAAGGGTTCGAATCCCTTCGCGCCCGCTCTCACGCATAACCAGTATAATCAGTGCTCGGTTCAATCAGGGGGGAATTGAGCGTCGGAGCTGGTGCCGACTCCTCGAAGGCTCGGAGGATTTCGAGCCTTGCGGAGTCGGCATCTTTTCGGCAATAGTATCTCTCGGTGGTAAGGGTCGAAGAATGCCCAAGAGCGAGCGAGAAGTCTTGAGTTGTGCCTGGTAATTCAGACGCTGGAGAGAAGTCCTTAAGCCACCGATGGCGATTCGGGAATGGGGGAATGGCGATGCAGGCAAGGCTAGGGGTCACATATTCGATATTGGGAGTTCTTCTGCTAGGCGTGTTCTTTGGAGCATCACAGCCGGGTCAGGCGGCATCGGGAAGCATCACCATAGAACCAGGGGAAACCAAGTACCTGAGCTATGGAACGTGCGCAGTTCATGATGTCCTCCTGTGGGACTTGGAGATCTCCACTTTGAGCACGATATTCGAGTACTGGCTACAAGCGCCTGATGGGACACACTACTCGGTGTCCCTTCTGACTTGGGGGCGACCAGTGGACTCAGCTGGAGAATGGAAGCTCGGATTCCACATAGATGATTCTGGATTCTGGAGCGCCACTGTCTACTACACGGTCTTTTCGTTCACCCCTAGGGTCCAAATTGAGTCGCCCGGCGATGAGTCATACTGCAATCAGGCCACCCTAGCGGTTTCAGGCGAAGCTGATGGATTTGCAGGGGAAGTCTATGTCAGTCTTGACGAGGTTCATTACGAACTCGCAGACCTCTATCTCGGCACGTGGACGGCTCAGCTAGAACTGTCTTCAGACGGCGAGTACACCGTCCATGCGCAAGCGGTGACGACATGGGGCAACTACCATGTCATCTACTTCGACTCAGCCACTTTCACGCTTGACACCGTGCCGCCTGAGGTCGGAATCACCACCCCTGCTAACAACTCGTACGTTGCCGGGAATGTGGGAATTGCCTGGCAGTGTTCTGACGAATGCGGCGTCGATACCAGAGAGGTCAAGGTTGACCTGCTCGACTGGGTCGAAGTCGAAGGCAACGAATATGGCTGCGAACTAGAGGACGGTACGCACACACTGAAGGTAAGGGTCACGGACCTTGCGGGAAACTCAGCGGTCGCGAATGTTACAGTGGTCAGCGACACAGTCGCTCCGACAGTATCTCTGATACTTCCGAGTCCCAACGCTAAGCTTGACCAGAATGGTGTGGGAGTGATGTGGGATGGGACTGATGCACTATCCGGAATAGACCACTATGAAGTCAAGATTAGCGGCGGCGATTGGATTTACGTCGTCGGAACAACCTTCGCTTGGCCATTCGTTGACCTTGAAGATGGGTGGTATACCGTCACGGTGAAAGCATTCGACAAGTCAGGTAACACGGCGGAATCGAGTGTCAGCTTCGGGATCTATACAAGCATCTGGAGCGCAAATGGTCCGTACGATGGAATGCCGCTGTATACAGTGATAGCTGCAGCTATCATAATCGCAGCGCTTTCGGTTTTGCTACATCGCAAGAAACGTCAAGCACGTGATGACTCGCCGCCTGAGGAACCCGAATCGGATACGCCCTAGGACGCGTTCTTGCCCCGGAATAGCCTTGGCTTCGCCCGAACGCGCTCCCAGGGACACCAGAC
Organism: Thermoplasmata archaeon; assembly: GCA_050178275.1. GTDB lineage: Archaea > Thermoplasmatota > Thermoplasmata > UBA10834 > UBA10834 > UBA9653. The sequence goes on from JBFXGF010000041.1 coordinate 2,448, forward strand.
CCTTGCCGCGCCGAGGTCGCCCCGAATCCTTGGCTATTCGCGTGCAGAGAATGGAAAGGGGTTTGGCTCCGGTCTCAATCAGGCCTGATTGAACGGCCTGCCCGACATACTGGCTACCCGATAGAGCGAATCCCTTCGCGCCCGCTCTCCCTCCTGGGCACGCCCTCGCGGCCTCCCTCGCATCGAACGTGGGGTGGGCCGGGGGAATTCCCTTGGGGCCGTTATATAGCACGCTCCCCGTCATTGGCTACGGAGAGGTTCGAGACGATGACGACGATGGGTCCCAGCCATGCCCTGTTCTTGAAGGACGTCCAGACAAAGGCGATGATAGCGGATGTGGAGTCAGCCTCCACCTCGTCCCTTCGCGTTCGTGACATCGAGACGGCGCTCTCAACCTACCGGTTCTCCGCGAGCGCCAGGAGGGAGATCGCCACCGTGCTCATGCTCGCCTCCGCCTTCGCCACGGGATTCCTCCTGTTCATGTTGCTCCTGTGAGCCAGGGTCTGCGCGCGACATGTCTGGCCCGCCCCTGTAATATAATGACAAATTTTTATATAATATGTACTCAAATATACCCTGGACAGGAGTGAGGGCCCGCGTGGCGTCGCCCTTGGCTCCGTGATAATACGAGGTGTATTGAGATGGGAACACCAGAGCAACCGAGTTCTAGGATGTGTGTCCAGTGCGGGAAGTCCATCCCGATGGACGCGAACGTTTGTCAGTACTGCGGCAAGGACTACAGGGTCCAGCCGGCGCCGGCGAAGAAGCAGACGGTCATGCCGTTGATCGGCGGTATATTGGTGCTGATAAGTGCACTGTACTTGATATACGGCGGCGTGGCCACCGCCTTCTTGAGCGGTGCGGTCGGGGACTTCATGCCCGTCGACGTGGGACTGGACTCGCTGGTCCTCGTTTGCGGCCTGTTCATACTGGTCCTGGGCCTCATCGGCCTACTGGGGGCGATATTCGCCATCCAGAGGAAGAAGTGGACGCTGGCGCTCATCGGCGCGATCTTTTGCCTGCCGTCACTCTACGTGATAGTGCCGCTCGTTGGCCTGATCCTGATCGCGGTCTCGAAGGACGAGTTCAGCTGAGACGGACAGGGCCACTCGGAAAGCCTGAAACCTCTTCCCAGCCACTAATTTTGACGGACTCGGCGCGGAATCCCCTGGGGTCAAGTCCCTCGCTTGCGGGGCAGCCGCCAGGTGTCGGGCTCCATTGGCGGGCGTGTCGCGGCCCCTCCAGCCTCCGAGGTCACTCCTCCACTAGGACCTTGCCGTCTATCGTGACCACGTGCTTCTTCACGGGGATGTCCTTCCCCGCCCGTCTCAGTGCTTCCATCGTCAGCCTCTGCAGCCCCTGGCAGCAGGGGACCTCCATGATGACGAGGGTTATGCTCCTCGGGGTCGCCTCCCTGAATACGGCGGTCAGCTTGTCCAGGTAGGCCTGCTGCTCGTCCAGCTTCGGGCACCCGGTGATCACGGGCCTGCCCTTGAGGAACCTGCCATGGAAGTCCCTGTACGCGTACGGGGCGCAGTCCGCGGACAGCAGGAGGTCCGCGTCCTTGAAGAACGGCATGGACGGCTGGACCAGCTTCCACTGGACCGGCCAGTTGGTCAGCTCCGGGGGCGGGCGATAGGCTTGCTCATCGGTCTGCGCGGGCGCCCTGGGCATGCCCTGGCCCACCCTGAGGATCATCGGGTTGGATGAAGGGCACCCGCACGGCTCGGTCGCCACGGTCCCTCCGCCATGGCCCTGCTCTTTCTGGACATGCTTCTTGGCGGCCTCCTCATCGAACTCGGGGGCCTCACGCTCGATTATCTTGAGCGCCCCCTGGGGGCACTCGCCTATGCAGGCGCCTAGACCGTCGCAGAACACGTCGCTGACGACCTTCGCCTTGCCGTTCACGAGCTTCAGCGCGCCCTCGGCGCATGCGAGGACGCACTGGCCGCACCCGTCGCACTTCTCCTCGTCTATCTCGATGATCTTCCTGAGAGCCATGTCGAATCCCTCGGTCAGTGGATGTGGCACGTGGTATCAAAAGGCATCGCCTTATGTGGCTGGGCCCGCGCGGGTCACCTGCTCGTGTGCCAGAGCCAGTTGATCTTCGATTTCGAGGTGTTGAGCCGGTCGCCTATCATGCTCGCGACGAACGCCGTCGGAGGCAACAGGAACACGCAGGTCGCGCCCAGGGAGATCAACTGGGTGGACCGCCTCATCCGACGGATGGCCTGCGAGTACTCCGTCCCCTCGCTGTCCTCGGCCCCGGCCAGCGACCGGCCGAGTATCTTCTGGAGGTCGAGTACCATTAGCGTGGTCATCCAGACGATGTTCCTGATGGTCGTGTACTCTCCCCCGAAGCCCGTCCGGCGGTTCACGATGGCCTTCCTCAGCTCCTCCGCGGTCCTGCCCTCGAAGGTCGTGTAGCCGTCCCCGACCATCATGGGGGCGTGCGCGTCGCTTCCCCCCGTGAGCGCCTTCCCGGAGCCCCCGCACTTGCTGATGGCCAGCTCGTTCGAGTACTTGTCCCTGTGGAACGCGTTGAAGACCTCTATGCCGTCAAGGTCGAGGTCGAGTGCCATGTCCCCGAGGGCCGAGCAGTGCGCGCTGAACGGGTGTGGGGCGACGGCGACGCCCCCCATGCCGTGGATGACATCTATCGTCTCCTGGGCCGTCAGTCCCGAGGGGACGTTCTCGTTCAGGAAGAGCCCCAGGACCTCCCCGTCCGCGGTCTGGACCTCCTCCCCGACGACAATCTCGACGGACTTGGCGTGCTTCCTCGCCTCGAGCCCGCCCCTGATGCTGTTGTGGTCGGTGACGCAGAGGACGTCGAGCCTCCTCGCCTCCGCCGCCCTGACGACGTCCCGCGGCTCGGAGACGGAGTCAGGTATCTCGAGGAACAGCACCTTGGAGAGACCCGAGTGCTTCGTGTGCGTGTGCAGGTCCGCCTTGCCGTCCATCGCGCTTGAATGCCGATAGCCCTAGAAATGGCTTTGGCTGGGCGAACCAGGGTCAGACCCACGGGCTCAGCAACAGCCAGGCGATGAGGGCGAGCGTCGCGCCCGTCAACAAGATCGTCAGCCACTTGACCAGCCACGCCTCCCCCGAGTCCGTGAACCTCCTCTGGTGCGTGACCTTCTCTATGCCCTTCAGGCGGCTCCTGGGGTACCCTAAGAGCCAGCGGAGGAGGTCCCTGAACAGGTACCCCCCGTCGAACGGCAGGGCCGGCAGGGCGTTCGCAAGCCCGAGCATCACGTTCCCCCAGAAGACCCAGTAGAGGACGTTGACGAGTCCCCAGAACACCCCGTCGGGGATTACGGACGCGAGCCCGCTGGGCTCGTACAGGTCGGTCGCAGGCGGCAGCACCGGGGAGTAGCCTATGAAGGGCAGGGTCAGCAGCCTCACCGTCGAGTCCACGAGGTCGCCCGGGTCCCGCACGCCCGCAAACGGGTGCGCGTACAGGTCCGTGAGGTGCTCGTCGCCCACGGCGGTCAGGCCGAACGGGGCGACATCTATGCCCATGAAACTGACGTCCTTGTACTCGTCCTCGTTCAGGTAGTTGTAGTGCGTGTAGTACCAGAGCCACTTGGAGGTCAGGTTCACGGTGACGATGCTCTCGTCCCTGACGAACCAGTCGCCCATGACCGGGTCCTCGCCCGGGACGAGCACGGTGATGGGGACTGGCTCCTTGTGCGTCGAATTCTCCACCACCGACCTCAGCTGTGCCTCCGAGTGTATCGCGGTCCCGTTCAGGCTCTGGATTATCATGCCTGGCTTCAGCCCGGCGTTCTCCGCGGGGCCGTCCAGCGCCTCCGTGACGGCCACGCCCTGGGGCAGGAGGACCGATCTCAAGTCGTCCCCGTACCTGACGGTGATGCTGATGACGCCCCCGGGCTCGGAGAACCATGTCTCCTCGAAGGATGGCGCGTCGACGACCGGGTCGTCCCCCACGGCGATGACCAGGCTCCAAGCGGTCACCCCGAACATGGCGCCTGGGGAGTCCTGGGCGACGGACGTGACGAGCACGCCCTCGTCCACCGGCGCGGCTGACGGCAGGACGACCCACGCCAGGACAGCCATGCATGCCACGGCCGCGAGTATGTTCGCCGCCGCCCCGGCGGCGTAGACCTTCACCATCGTGGGGGCGTCGGCCCGCGCGATGTCCTTGTCGTCGGGCTCGACGAAGGCCCCTATCGGTATCGCCAGGAACAGCACCCCCACGGAGTCCAGCCTGAGCCTGTGGGCGACCGCGACGACGCCGTGCCCTATCTCATGGACGAAGACGGCGACGGTTATCCCCAGGCCACCGTAGAAGAGCGCCCACGCGAGGCTCTCCGTGGGCAGCCCGGGCCCGACCTCCTCGGACGCCTCCTCGGCCCTGGGGAGCGTCGGGTCGGACAATGACACCCAGAAGAGGAACAGGATGACGGCGACCATCATCGCCACGGTCACCACGGCCCCCGCGAGGGATGCGCGGCGCCAGCCCCTCTCAGGCCTGGCCAGTCTGTCGATCACGTCTATCCCGCGGCCGGTCCTCCAGAGCAGCACGGGCCCGTAGACGGTCGCCCCCACCCGCTCCCAGAGGCCGGTGACCTGGCCCAGGGCCAGGGCTGCGAGGTACACGACCAGGGCGACGGCGACAGTAACCAGCCAATCCATGTTATCCCTCCGCTGCCGGGCCAGGCCCAGGGTTACCGTAATGGCCCAGCCTCTAGTTAAGCCAGGCCCTCACAGGCGCCACCGGAGCCTCCTGATGGCCCGCCTCAGCTTCCTGCCGGCCGGCCACCCCGTCGTGAACGCCCCCTCGGGCCAGATCTCCCTGTACACGTAGGCCGTGACGACAATCATCGCCAAGGCCGCGACGGCGAGGGCCGAGAGCCCGGGCAGGTCCTTGACATGGTACGCCCACGTCACCTGCAACACGAAGAACGACACGAGCGCGATTGCGGCCAGCCAGTACCAGTAGCGGAGGAAGTCGTACAGGACCCACTCCCGCCAGGTCATCTTCTTCCTGCGGATCTTAAGGGCCGTCTCGTCGTCCACCTCGGCGTCGAGGGTGGCCACCTGGGCCGTGTCGGCCCCGGTCTCCCGCGGCACCTTGTTAGCGCACATGGCAGGCCACGTAGTGCTCGTTGCCCCTGTCCGACAGCGGAGGCTCCTCCACGGAGCAGATCTCCTTCGCTAGCGGGCACCTCGTGTGGAACCTGCAACCCTTGGGCGGGTTCGCCGGGCTCGGCACATCCCCCGCGAGGATGATCCTGTCCCTCCTGAGGTCGGGGTCGGGCGCCGGTATGACCGATAGCAGGGCCTCGGTGTACGGGTGCGTCGGCTTCCTGAACAGCTCGTCCTTGACCGCGTACTCGACGATCTTGCCCAGGTACATGACCGCCACGCGGTCGCACATGTACCTGATGGTGCTCAGGTCGTGTGATATGAACAGGTATGTGAGGCCGAAGTCCTCCTGGAGGTCGTTCAGCATGTTCAGGATCTGGGCCTGGACGCTCACGTCGAGGGCCGAGGTCGGCTCGTCGAGAACGACGAAGTCCGGGTTAACCGACAGCGCCCTCGCGATGCCTATCCTCTGCCTCTGCCCCCCGCTGAACTCGTGCGGGAACCTGTACATGTGCTCCACGTTCAGGCCGACGTGCTCCAGCAGTCTCGTGACGCGGTTGCGGATCCATATCTTCTTGTTCAGCCTCTCCCCGGGCGTCAGGGTGAGCCCCATCTTGTCCTGGAGCAGGCCGCCGTCCACGCTGGGCGGCCCCTTCACCGTCTTCCTTCCGCCCCTCGGCACGGCCTTGAGGGTGATCCCGCCGGTCTTGTCCCTACCCACGGTGAGGTCGAACCGTTTGTCGACCATCTTGTACGCGGCCTTGCCCTGGCCGTCCTTGACCTCCACGAGCCTGTAGTACTTGACCTGCGCGTGGAGCGGTTCCGCGACGATGTCCTTCACGAGCATCTTCGGGTCCAGGGACGAGAAGGGATCCTGGAAGACGAACTGTATCCTGCTCCTCATCCTCCTCAGGGCCGACTTCTTCTTGAGATTGATGGTGTGCTTTATGGCGACCTCTTCGAGGGCGTCCTCCGCCAGCTCCCTCACTTCCTCCTCCTTCGGCAGTGGCGGCAGGGCCGTCTTCCCCCCGCCCCTCGGGGTGACCGCGCGCGCCTCCCTCGCCTTCCGGATCTTGTCCGCGAGCTTGAGCGCGTCCGAGCACACGTGCTTCGCCTTGTCCTTGGTGATTCCGCATTCAGGGGTGTTCACGAGCGTGTCCACGCCCTCGAGTATCCTGATGGCCGTGTCGGGGCTCATCTTCCCCTTCTTCGTCCGTAGCAGGAGCCCGTGGGTGTCCTCGAACCGGCGGACGACATCCCTCGGCGACTCGAAGAACACGTATCCGTCAGTGGGCGGCGTGAGCATCATGATCGAGCGCCCGACGGTCGTCTTGCCGCAGCCGCTCTCGCCCACGAGCCCGAGCGTCTCCCCCTTCTTGATGAAGAACGTGACATCGTCGACGG
>JBFXGF010000042.1:0-8879 GCA_050178275.1 Thermoplasmata archaeon
ACGCCAACGAGTACGCGAGTGGCTTCAGTGATGGCAACTACATCATCTCCTCGACCGAGTACTCATCGACGACGCTCAACCACGCCCAGACGATAGTCGGGTACGACGATTCCGTCTCGGATGACGGGGACTCCGGGGCGTTCAGGGTTGTGAACTCGTGGGGAGCTGGATGGGGCGACTCCGGATACTACTGGCTCACGTACTCTGCCCTGGAGGAGCTGGGGGAGCAGAACACCCTGTACCTCAACTTCATGGTCGACATACAGGATTACCAGCCGTCACTCCTTGGCGTGTGGCATTTCGACACGGCCCCGTCCAAGAGCGCGCCTATCTCGGTCAGCGTCGGCCCTGAGCCGACCTCGGATACCACCAAGACCCCGTCCTATGAAGGGGGCATGTTCAGCACGTCGCAGACACTCCCGACCTTCATGTGCCTGGATATGACCGAGCTGTCGGACGTGTTCTGGTCGGAGGGAGGCATGCAGCTGTCCGTGGACGACGCCAGAATCGACGGGGTCATCTCGTCGTTCAGGGTCGAGGGCTACGACCAGCCGTTCGTGCCTGGCAGGGCCGCCCAGCTGTCCGAGCAATCGCCGGATGTCCCCGCGGACACCCCGACGAGCGTCGGCGCCTACCTTGACTACTATGATCCGATCACCGTCGAGGACGCCGTCGAATGCGCGGGCCTGACATGGTCAAGCTCGGGCCAGGCGGCGTGGGTCGGTGTCGACCATCACTCCTCGGGTGACGGGGACTCGATGCAGACCGGCGATGTCTCTGACGGCGCCTATTCTCGCCTGGACGCGCAGGTGGAAGGCCCCGTTGAGGTTTCGTTCAAATGGATGGTCTCGTCCCAGACAGGGGATGACGTGTTCGAGTTCCATGTCAACGGCGCGGTCCGTTACGTGATCAGCGGTGTCACTGGATGGGAGAGCGTCTCGATGGTCCTCGACGAGGGGTCGCACACACTCTCATGGATCTACTCGAAGGATGGCGCGACCAGCGTGCCCGACGACTCGGGGTGGCTGGACTCCGTCGCCGTCACCGGCTTCGTCCCCTCCAACCATGTGCCGACATTCGTCTCCCTGACGACCTCTCCTGACTCGGCGCCGTTCCCTCCAGGCGAGATGGTGACATTCCACGTGCAGGTGGAGGACGATGAGGGTGGGTCAATCACGGTCGAGTCGTCTTACGGGGACGGCACCCCAGCGGTCTCCTCGAGCAAGGATTCGGTCCAGCCAGGCGAGGCTGTCTCGTTCTGGTTCAACCACACCTTCCCCGACGGCTCTGACACGCCATACGCGGTCAGTTTCACCGCGATGGACGGGGACGAGCACGAGTCCCCGGATTGGGATGTCGCGACGACGGACATCCTCGTCAACACGCCACCTGCCGCCGTCTTGTCCGTTGACTCGGAGCTGGTCGCCACCGGCGAGCTGGTGGCGTTCGACGCGTCCGGGTCGTCGGACCAGGAGACGGATTCGGCCTCACTGCAGTACAGGTGGGACTGGACAGGCGACGGGACATGGGACACCGACTGGAGCGCGACCCCCGAAGCGTCCCACTCATACATCCTTCCCGGTGATTACGAGGTGGTCGTAGAGGTCATGGACGGGGCCGGTCAGCTCTCGTCCGCGTCGCTGGTCGTCACGGTCACTGGAGAGGCGATCCCTGAGTTCTCAGCCCTCATGGTGCCGGTCTTCGCCACCCTGCTGCTGGTCCTGCTGGCGGCCCGCGCCAGGCGTAGAAAGGCCGTGTGAGCCCGCGCGGCGTCACGAGCGCGCCACGGTGACGGCGGAGAACGCCAGGTGGCAGTCAGGCGTGTCATCGTCCTCGAGCCCGTCCGACGCCCATGACGAGTCGCACGGGAGAGCGACTGTGTGCACCGAGGTCCTGAGCCCGGGCGTAGGGTTGTAGTCTATGATCTCGTACGCCGTGACGTTGTTGACGCTCACGAGTGTCACGTCGTAGGCGACCACCATGAACCGCGCCGAGTCGGCGTCGTCCTCGACGTCCACCGTGAGCGTGAAGAAGTCGTCCAGGGATTTCGTGGCGTTGAACACAGTGCTGTTGTACACGCCCTCATAGTCGTCGTCGCCGTCCAGGTCCACGAAGATGACGAACCAAGCGTTCGGATAGTAGGACGCCTGGGTGTGGTCGTCCACGTAGTTCAAGAACTCGAAGGAGTCCAGCGTTATCTGCAGCACGGCGTCCCCGTGGTCGAGGAAGTCAGCGTTGTCCCCGAAGCCGTCCGCGTCGGAATCCTCGGTCTCGTCGGGGTCGTCCGGGAAGGCGTCCGCCTTGTCCCCCACACCGTCGTCATCGGTGTCCCTCCACTCGGCGGGGTCTCTCGGGAAGTCGTCATCGTCGTTCCTGACGCCGTCGCCGTCCCAGTCCGCGATGGCGCCGACTGGCGACAACGAGGGAGATGCGAGAACTCCGAAGAGGAGCATGACCATGACGATGAAGACCAGGGCTGAAACCGCCATGACGTTGTGGAGCGCCTTCTCCTCTCCTGTCAAGACTGCGTCCTCCGTGCCAAGATGTGTCATGTCGGCCCCCCTTCAAAATACTTGTCATCCTCGGCTGGTGGCCGCCAGTAGGCCACCCTGAGGAACACTCATATACGCTCGACGGGGTTTCGTGGTCCGTGAGACACGCGTCGGTCGCCGGCTGGACGTCCGCCCTCTCGGCATCAGTGTCGGCGGTGGTCCTGGTCCTCATGCTCTACAGGGGCGTTGCGGAGCCGGAGCCGGGCGACCTGATCTCGCTCGACGCTCTGGGATGGGCCATCTTCATATGCGCGTTCTCGGGACTGGTGATCTCGGTCGTCCTGCTGGCGTACTCCAGGTTCCTCTGGTATTCGGCGGAGTACGCCCTTGAGCGGGCCCGTCGGACGCAAATCGACGAGCAGGCGCCCGAAGGCCCCGTCGAGGATGTCCCGGCGCCTCTAGACATCAGCGGACTTCCGGATGACGAGAGGAGGCTGTACGGCCTCATAGAGGCCGCCGGAGGGGAGATACTGCAGATGAAGCTCGTGTCGTCCGGGGAGTTCTCCAAGTCCAAGGTTACCCGGCTCCTAGACAAGCTCGAGGACCGGGAGCTTATAAAGAGAGAGCGTCACGGGATGACCAACATGGTCCGACTGACCAAGTGACCCTGAGTCGGCCATTAACTGCGCTATATCGCGCACTGACTGTATGTTCTCGTCCATCTGAAATTCGTTTCATGCGACATATTACGTGGTATTTCACCGCTTACAAGTCCCAGCACTTAGGGTGCTTGCCGAATGGGGGAGACGGGATTGTACGCGCGCTTGACGAGCAAGATTGTGGGCCTGCTCCTAGCGTCGGTCATGATCATCATTCCCCTCGCGAACCTGTGCGTCGCGGCCGATGACGATACGCCGCGCGAGACTCGCGAGTGGACGGTCATGCTCTACATAGGGGCGGATAACGAGTTCTACGAGAACGAGGACGGCGACATCGTCGACTTCACTCTAGGACAATGCGAGAAGGCCTTCGTGGCCGACCTGTCGGACGACGAGACCACCGACGACATCAACCTGGTCGTTCTCGTGGACAAGAGGAGTGAGATGTCGGATGGCGTGTTCATATACGCCGACGCCGACTTCGAGACCCCAGTTCATTCGTGGTCGGAGATGAACACGTCGGACCCCGTGACACTGGGGAAGTTCATCAACACGACCTTGGAGGAGTTCCCGGCCGAGAAGTACCTGCTCGTGACCAAGAGCGGCCATGCGTGGTGCGGGATATGCCCTGACTCTGACGATGACACGACCGAGGAGAGCGAGTATTGGATGATGCCCATCGACGGGCTGAGACACGCGATCGAGAGCTCCACGGCGCAGCACATCGACATGATACTGCTCGACGGTGACAACATGGCCTCCATCGAGGCCCTGTACGAGCTCAGGAACGCCGTCGACGTCTTCGTGGCGTCGCAACAGGACGTGCCCATAGACGGCATGCCGTACAGGCTGATGCTCGGAGACCTGATTGACAACCCGGCCATGACGCCGAAGGAGTTCGCGTGCAGGATCGTCGAGGACTTCGTGCTGTACTACAACAACACCGAGGGCAAGAAGGTCCTGATGGACCACTTGCTTGCCAACTCGCAGATGGCCGTCACGGCGTCCGCGTTCGAGACCGGCCCTGACGGCGCGTACGTCGTCGAGATGGTGGACGCGTTCATGGACATTGTCCGGTACATGCTGTACGGGGAGTCGCTGGACGAGGACGTCCAGACACTCGATGACTGGATCCCGACGCTCAGGCCGTGCATCGCGTCCGCGAGGGACTTCGCCCTCATCGGGAAGATGGCGGACCAGGCGGGCTACGAGTGGCTCCCGGACGTGCAGTCCTGGATAACGATGCTGCAGAACTACGTCTGCTACACCTACGAGGACTGGGGCATCATAGACGAGGCGGACACGACCTTCGAGCAGCTCGCGATGGACTTCAAGAGCGAGTTCAACGAGTCCCGGGTGGGCATGGCCCAGTGTCAGCTCCTGAACAGGTCCGGCAACTCGGACCCGAACGGGCTCAACTTCTGGTTCCCGCAGAACTGGTTGCACTGGGACGACCTCGACATGACCCGGACCAGGTCCTACGCCTATGACGGGATGGGCTCCTGGGTGGACGTGCCGCGGGAGTACTACTGCGTCGACTGCCCGCTGAACTACAGCGAGGTGGGGCTGGACTTCCTCAAGGACTACTCCGCGTTCGAGATAGAGGAATCGCCGCACACGGAACTGTGGATACAGTTCTTCGACATCTACTACGACGCACGCTGGTTGCTATATAGCTCTGAATCGGGGGAAACCAAGCCTATGATAGGGAGCCGCTGAGATCCTCCCCAATTCTCCGTGCCAAAGGAGGGAAGAAGCAGCCCCTTTCGATGAAACCCCTTACAAACCCCTTACCCCTGTCTTTATCCCCGCCTCAGGCCGAGATCGTGCGCACAAGACTCGCGTGGGGCGTATGCTCATGCTCCAAGGGCATGGGAGAATGTGGTGGGGTAGGTCGGATTTGAACCGACGGTCACGTGGTCCCGAACCACGGATCATACCAAGCTAGACCACTACCCCGTGGCGGCGGCGCTCAGGGATAAGCCGAGGTGTCTTATATAATTGTGATTCAGAGCGCGGATGACCGTTCGACGCGTAGAAGGGCGGCGCATCCTCCCTCCATCCTCCGCTCGTCTCTCACGCCGGGCGTGCGCCCACTCGCTGGTCCCACACGAGGCCTCGGCGGCATGCACCAGCATCCCGGAGTTCGTCTATTGCCGTGAACCTCATACGGCAAACTATAAGTAGCGACAGGCTTCTCCAAGGTACATGCGAGACCAGGTGAGGGAGAAGGTCGCTGGAGAGATCTGTCTTTCTGAGGAGCCGGGCAAGACCATCCGCAAGTGGAGGGAACAGTTCAACATCTCGCAGCAGGAGCTGTCCAGGCACCTGGGCGTGTCCCCCTCCGTCATAAGCGACTACGAGGCCGGCCGGAGGAAGTCCCCTGGAATCGCCACCATACGGAAGATAGTGGACGCCTTCCTGGACATAGACGAGAAGACCGGGGGCGGCGTGCTCAAGCAGTACTCGCTCGCGGCGAAGACCGAGTGCATCATATCGATCAAGGAGTTCGCCCACGAGGTGCTCGCGGACGAGCTCGTGGAGCGCATATCGGGGGAGAACCTCACGCCCGCGGTCTCGCTGAACAAGCACATACACGGTTACACAGTCATCGACAGCATCAGGGCCATCACCACGCTGAACTCCTTCGACTATCTCAAGATATACGGGTGGAGCAGCCAGCGCGCGCTCGTGTTCACGGGCGTCAAGTTCGGCCGCTCGCCCATGATCGCCATCAGGGCGCATCCGCTGAAGCCCGCGATCGTCGTGTACCAGAAGCCCGAGCAGGTGGACGAGCTGGCGATCAGGCTCGCGGAGCTCGAGGGCTTGCCCCTCATAACGACGGAGCTCCCGGCCGGAGATCTCGTGGAGATACTGAATTCCCTTGGTTGACGGGGTGAAATCGATGGATACAGGAATCGTGAGTTACGGAGCCTACGTCCCGCGCTACAGGATAACTCCTGAGGAGATAGGCAAGGTGTGGGGCGTGGATGGGAAGTCGATGGGCAAGGGCCTGATGATATCGAGCAAGTCCATACCTGGCCCGGACGAGGACACCATCACGATCGCGGTGGAGGCCGCGAGGAGCATGCTCAAGAGGGTCGACATCGACCCCCAGGACATCGGGGCCATATACGTCGGCTCGGAGTCTCACCCATACGCGGTGAAGCCCTCCGGCACGATAGTCGCCGAGGCCATCGAGGCCTCTCCCGACCTGACCGTCGCGGACTTCGAGTTCGCGTGCAAGGCGGGGACCGCGGCCATACAGACATGCATGGGCCTGGTCGGCGCGGGGCACATCAAGTACGGCGTCGCCATAGGCGCCGACACATCACAGGGGGCCCCCGGGGACCCGCTCGAGTACTCGGCGTCCGCTGGCGGGGCGGCGTACCTCATAGGCTCCGAGAAGATCATCGCGAAGATAAACAGCACCTACTCGTACACGACCGACACGCCGGACTTCTGGAGGCGCGAGGGACAGATGTACCCGAGCCACGGCGGCAGGTTCACCGGGGAGCCAGCGTATTTCAAGCACATCTTGAGCTGCGCCAAGGGGATGATGACGAGGGCCAACACCTCCCCCAAGGACTACGCTCACGCTGTCTTCCACCAACCCAACGGCAAGTTCCCGACGAGGGTCGCGAAGCAGTTGGGGTTCGCGGACGCGCAGGTCAAGACCGGCCTGATGGTGCCCTACATAGGGAACACCTACTCGGGCGCGGTCCCCCTGGGCCTCGCCGCCATCCTGGATGAGGCGAAACCGGGGGAGAGGGTGCTCGCGGTGGCGTACGGCTCCGGGGCGGGCTCGGACGCGTTCGACATCACCGTGACGGATGAGATCGCGAACTTCGCGAGGGACCGGGCGCCCACGGTGAAGCAGCTCATAGATGACCCGATGTTCCTGGACTACGCTCACTACGCTAAATTCCGCGGGAAGATCAACATGGGGGGTAGATGACCATGAGGAGAGTCGCAGTGATCGGCGTCGGGGACACGAAGTTCGGCGAGCTCTGGGACGCGTCCTTCAGGGACATCGGTATCAAGGCCGGTCTGGCGGCCGTCGAGGACGCGAACATATCCGCGGAGAAGATCGACGCCCTGTACGTGGGCAACATGTCCGCTGGGAGGTTCATAGAGCAGGAGCACATAGGCGCGTTGATCGTGGACTACGCTGGCCTGGCCAAGGGCCATATACCCGCGACCAGGGTTGAGGCCGCGGGCGCGTCGGGCGGGCTCGCCCTGAGGCAGGGGTACATGGCCATCGCCTCGGGGCTCCACGACATCGTCGTGGTCGGAGGGGCGGAGAAGATGATGGACGTGAGCGACGTGGCCTCGGCGTTCATCCAGTCATCCGCCGCGGACCAGGAGTGGGAGACGGAGCTCGGGGCCACATTCCCGAGCCTGCACGCTCTCATCGCGAAGAGGCACATGTACGAGCACGGCACCACGAGGGAGCAGCTCGCGGACGTGGCGGTCAAGAACCACAGGCACGGCTCGATGAACCCGAAGGCGCAGTTCCAGAAGGAGATCACGCGGGACACCGTCCTCGGCTCGCTCATGGTGTCGTCCCCGCTGCGCATGTTCGACTGCGCGCCCAGCTCGGACGGGGCGGCCGCGGTCGTCCTGTGCCCGCTGGACATGGCTAAGGACTACACGGACACGCCGGTGGAGATCGTCGGCTCCGGGCAGGCGAGCGATACGCTCGCTCTGCACCATCGCAGGGACATAATGACGTTCGACGCGACGAGGGTCGCCGCTGAGCGCGCGCTCAAGATGGCCGGCGTCACGCAGAAGGACATCGACGTGGCTGAGGTACACGACAACTTCACAATAAGCGAGATACTCGCGATCGAGGACCTCGGCTTCTTCAAGAAGGGCGAGGGCGGGAAGGCCACCGAGGACGGCAGGACGTCCCTGGACGGGGAGGTCGCCGTGAACACCTCTGGCGGCCTGAAGGCGAGAGGCGACCCGATAGGGGCCACGGGGCTGGCCCAGGCGGTCGAGATAGTGACGCAGCTGAAGGGAAAGGCGGGAAAGAGGCAGGTCAAGGACGCGTCGCTCGGGCTAACGCACAACGTCGGTGGCACGGGCGCGACAGCGGTAGTGCATGTGTTCAGGAGGGTCTGACATGGCCACGGCACCAAGGTTCTGGAGGCAGAACCCGAGCAGGTACAACATGGTGGGCATCAGGTGCAACAGCTGCGGCGAGAACTTCTTCCCGCCCAGGGCGATATGCCCCGTCTGCCGCAGGAAGAGCGTCGGCAAGATGGAGCTGGTGAAGTTCAAGGGCGAGGGCGAGATATATTCCCTCACAGAGGTCCACGACGGCCTGGATGAGAGGGCCTCCCTGAAGCCATATGTGGTCGCCATGGTCCGGTTGGACGAGGGTCCGAAGGTCACGGGCCAGGTGATAGACTGCGACCCGTGCTCCCTCGAGATTGGCTCCAGGGTCAGGACGGTCCTGAGGAAGTTGAGCGAGGAGGGGGACGCCGGGGTCATACACTACGGCTACAAGTTCGTCCCCGTGAAGCGGAAGTAGGCGCCGCTAGTTTAAGGTATGACCAGGCTGATTAGCGCTCGTCCACTGAGAGGTCTGTCGGATGTCCGAGCAAGGGTCGAGTGGGAGACAGCCCGTCGTCATAGACGGCAACAGCCTGACGGTCGAGCGAGTCGTTAAGGTCGCCAGGGAGTCCGCGAGCGTCGCGCTGACGGACGACGCGAGGGGCAG
>JBFXGF010000043.1:0-8863 GCA_050178275.1 Thermoplasmata archaeon
TAGGGCCGCAGGAGCATCCCGCGGTGAGGATGAGGCACTGACATGTCCAGTAAGACGAAAGACATCGCCGAAATCCGGAGATGCAGGGTTGAGTTCAGGGCAGTCTTATCAGAGTACGGAACTCCCTTCTAGACATACAAGGCCCTCCAGGAGGATGCGGGAAGGAACTAGATCTGCTGAAGACAACTTCCTGGCGGCTATCCTTGCACTGAAGAAGAGAGAAGCAGAGTCTCCCGAGCGGAATAATGAAACAGCCATGATAGCACAGCAGCTCCTCTAACTCTATGAGTCCCATAGGAGACGCTGATAGGCATAAACGGGAGCAGAATGAAGCTCTCTGAGAATTCGCTCTCAATCTGTCGACAATCACAGGGTTTCAAAGGGGCTTATGATTCAGCCCCAGCGCGTTCCAGCATGACGCGATGATAGTCCTCTACGATCTAGTGAGGGGCGCACGGTCGGAGCCGAATGGAGTGAGTTCGAAGGCGGGAGTGGCTCGACGGTCCCCCACCCGAATTTGTACAGAACCGAATCTACCACTCCTCGGCCGTGAGTATCAGCAGTCCTTGTACAGCCGCAGCAACTCGCCCAGGGGCGCGTCCGTCTTCAGCCCCTTCGGGTCGAAGTGCGTCCTCGACGCGTTGAAGCCGTTCTCGAGGAGCTTCTCGACCATGGACTGCAGCTTCGGGGGCGAGTGCTTCGTCCTCTTGGCGAGCTCGTCCAGCTTGTAGAACAGGGCGGGTGACGCCCGCTCCTCCTTCCAGAGCGAGAGATATTTCTCGCACCGGACGGATGTCCCGAGGTCCTTGCTGGGTCTCATCTCTTCCAGGAGCGAACCCGATAGCAGCTGCCCCGTCCAGATAGGCCCCGCGTCAGCCTTGTCCTCCCGCGCGTCGGAGAGACCCCTCTCGAGGGACGCCTTGTCGAAGCGCGCGTACCCCAGCCTCTTGATGGCGGCGTCAGCTCGGGCGGCGCCGTTCACTATCCTCACGTAGCATCTGAAGTAGTGGTCCGTGTGGTAGCACAGGAGGGGCTCGCAGGCCCTGTCGTGCCTCGCGGCCTCGCGGACGAGGAACCCGACCAGTATCCTGAGCCCGGTCTCGTGGGCGAAGGGCGACCTCTGGGATAGGGCGCCGTACCTCCTGAGCGAGGTCCTCGGGTATGTGCCGTACAACGGGGCGGTGTCCGTTGCGGTGATGGCGATGGTGCCCTTGTTCCTGCACCCCTGGATGGCCGCGTTGACGAAGTCCACGGGTGTCCCGAACGGGTCGACGTCGATATAGTCGAACTGCTCCTCGGCCACGAGGACGTTGAAGTCCTTGCAGAGCACCCTCACGTGGTCCAGGCTGTTCGCCGAGGCGTTCTCCTTCATCAGGACGGCCGCGGACAGGTTGCGGTCGTTCAGCGCGAAGTCCGCGCGGACCCCGGTCTCGTTCGCCAGCCTGAGCCCCCTAGCCCCGGACGCGGCGAGCCCGTCCAGTATCTTGTCCCCGTCCTTGAAGACCGCCCGCCCGAACATGACGGACATGTCCCGCCCGAACTCCATCTGCCTGTTGTAGAAAACCTCGCCCGTCCTCGTTCCGGGGCCCTTCTTGCAGAAAGCCTCGGGCACGAGCAGCTCAGTGGTGCCTTCGATGACCTTGACGAGCGTCGAGGAGTTCACACGTACTCGCCCTTCATGAGTTTGATGATCTTGTACGGGAGCAGGTTCCTGTTGATAGGCGTGACCTCGAGTATGCGCACGTCGTCCCTCCGCCTTATGTCCTGGAGCAGCGGGTTCCTGGACTTCTTGTGGAGCGTGAGTATGATCGGCTTGTCCACCTCCATGGCGTCCTTGACCGCCTTGACGAACTGGTCGGACTCGACCTCCATCTTGCCGACCTCGTCTATCACGATGACATCGGCGTTCTTGCTCGCGTCCACGAGCGCCTCCACGCCGACGGTGTCCAGGCTCTCCAGGTTCACGCCGTACTTGCCGACGCAGAACTTGGACTCGGTGTCCGTGTGCGCGAACACCGCCTTCCTCTTGGTCTTCCAGTCCATGACATAGAATCCTACGCGCTTGCCCCCCTCGATGATCGGCTCCGTGACCATGCCGCCGACGACGAGGCCCTCCTCCTCGAGCATCTCGATGACCTTGACGAGGGCCTGGGTCTTGCCCGCTCCCGGGAGACCAGTTATGCCTACTTTGATACCTCTCGCCATAGAATCACCGCAGCGCGGCGCAAACGCCGCCCGTATAGCCTTCCAAATATATGATGTGTGTCATAAATGTTCAACACTCGTGGCCTGCGCGGCAGGCCTGATGGTCTAGTCGAGTCTCTTCTCGACTCTCTTGACGAACATGAGCGGGTAGTTCATCTCCTTGGCGAACCTCATGCCCGCGTCGACCTTGCTCCCCTTGTAATCGATCCTGAGCTCGACATCGAGCATCTCGCCTGTGAGAGAGACGTAGTCGAACTGGCCCACCTTCTCCTTCAGCCTCGACCTGTCGATGCGGACCTTCACGCCCTCGACGAACGGCTGGACCATGCTCCCCGCCTCCATCGCCTTCTCCAGCGTCTCGACGTTCTCGGCGCTCACCGGGACGCCCACGTACTGGTGGTATATGGTCCCGAGCTTTATCCCGGCCTCGAAGGCGGCCCTCTCGGAGTCGGAGCACTCGAAGTACTTCTCAGAGTGTTCCTCTCTTGCGTCTCTCAAACAGCGGCCCCCCTACAAGGTACGCGACGGTCAAAGCCAGCGCGATGCCTGTGGCGGTACGTGAGAATGCCGTATATAATGGTTGGTCGGCGACCAGGGCGATGCCAGCCACCGTCGGGAGCAGTGCCAGCGCTATCCCGACACCGCTCGCGACCGCCATCTTCCCGCGTATCTTGGGGTAGGGCACGGTCGACGCCATTAGGAAGCTCGAGACCAGGGCCGCCATCAAAACGATGGCCGGGCTCTCACGGAGCGTGAAGTAGTACTCGGACGGCTCCGCCCCCTCCGCCGAGCCGAACAGCAGGCACATGAGGAGTATGAACAGCGCGGCCCCGGGCGCTGGCAAGCCCACGAAATGCGGCAGCTGGAAGCCGCCCGCGCTGAACCTGGCGAGCCTGAACAGGCCGGACACGAGGACGGACACGGCGCACGCGAGCACCAGCATGTCCTGGGCAGACTGCAGCGGGGCCACGAGAGGGTCCTCGAACTGCGCGTATATCAGGAGCGCGGGGGCGAACGCGAACGATATGGAGTCTGATATCGAGTCCAGGACCTGCCCCCTCGTGTGCTTGCTGCCGTACTTGCGGGCGATGAACCCGTCCAGGCCGTCCATGACCATGGACAGCAGCAGGAGGCTGATGGCTGAGATGAAGTTCCTGTCGAATATGTAAACGATGGCCACGAAGCCCAGGGCGCCGTTCGCGAGGGTGAACAGGTCCCCGAGGGAGACCCTATCCAGCGCGGTCATCGGAGACCTCCGCCACGCAGGTCACGCCGGCCCGGAGCCTCTGTCCGACCTCGACCTTGATGTCCACCCTGTCGGGGGGCATGACCAGGTCGACCCTGGAGCCGAACCGTATCAGGCCGAGCCTGTCCGCCTTGTCCATGCTGTGGCCCTTGTCGACGTAGGGGACGATCCTGCGGGCGAGTATGCCGGATATGTGCGTTATCAGGACGGTCCCGATGCCCGTGTCCATCGCGAGCTCGACCCGCTCGTTGTTCGGGGACCGCCTGCTGAACGCGGGGACGTGCTTGCCAGGGTGTCTGACCAGCTTCGAGACCACGCCCTCGAGGGGGGCCCTCGTGACATGGACGTTGATCAGCGCCAGGTATATGGACACGAGGCCTTTCTCGCGGTCCACCTCCCTGACGGTCCCGTCCGCCGGCGCCACGATCCCCTCGCCCGCCCGCCGCGACGGGTCCCTGAACACGAACACGAGGAACCCGGTGAGGCAGGCGAAGCCGACGCAGGCGTACACATTGACTGGGAACAGCGCGACGGCTGCCGCGGCGCTGAGCAGCACGAACAACCTTCCGCCTCTGGCGATCAATCAGGGCACCCCCGTTCCCCGAGCGGGCAAAGGGACGAGCCTCTACTTAAGCAGCATCTTGGCGTCGACGACCACCACGCCTCTGCTCTTGATGAACACGGGGTTCAGGTCCATCTGGTCGAGCTTGTCCATGTTCTTCTCCCCGAACGCCGACACGGCCAGCAGGAGGTTCACGATGCCCTCTCGGTCGACCTTGATCTTCCTGAATCCCTCCAGTATGGGGGCGGCCTTGATCTCCCTCAGCATCTCCTCGGCGTCCTCGCGCTTGATGGGGACGACCCTGAAGGTAACGTCCTTGTAGACCTCCGTGTAGATGCCCCCCAGGCCGAACATGATCGTGAGGCCGAAGGTGCCGTCGTTGATGAGGCCGACTATGACCTCGACCTTCCTGTCCTGCATCGACTCGACCAGTATGTTCTCGTTCGGGAACTTCTCCCTCATCTTGGAGAACTCCTGCTCGAACTGGTCCTTGGGGATGTCCAGGACGACGCCCCCGACATCAGTCTTGTGCAGGATGTCCGGGGAGCAGACCTTCATGACGACCGGGAACTTCAGCTTCTTCTGGTCGATGTCCGTGAGCGCCTTGCCCACCTGGAAGTCGGTGGTCGGTATGCCCGCCTGGCGGAGGACCTCCTTGACCTCGTTCTCCGCGAGCGCCTTCCTACCCTCTTTGAGCACGGAATCGATGATCGACAAGGCAATCCTCTTTCCTGATGAACGGAACGGCCTTTAATCCTTGCCGTGACTCTGTATCGCGGCCTGCCCAAGGCGCTTACCCAGCGCGAGCGCGGCCTTGTTGAGGTCGTGGGTCGCCTTCGGGACCGACTCCAGCATCGCCTTCTCGAGCGCCTCGTACGCCACGATGTCGGAGATCTCCCTGAACGCCCCGAGCATGACCACGTTGCTCACGACCCTGGTGCCGATGGCCTCGGCCTCCTTGGTCGCCCTGATCTGGTACACGTACCCCGACGGCTTCGTCTTCACGAGGTCGGGGTCCAGGATGATCTTGGTGGTCGGTTTGACGTCGCGTATGTACTTGTCGTAGGCCTGCTGCGAGAGCACGACCAGGTAGTCCGGTATCTCGACGAACGGGTAGTGCATCTCGGCCTGGGATATCTTGACATCGCACTTCGAGTGCCCGCCCCTGGCGGACGGGCCGTACGACTGCGTCTGGATGGCCGACTTGCGCATGACCTTGCCCTCCTTCGTCATCGGCCTGTCGTAGAGCGCCGCGGCCCTCGCGAGCACCACGCCCATGAGTATGACCCCTTGGCCGCCGAATCCCGTGAACCTAATGCCGGTCTCCATGTCCCTCTACCCCAATCCTCTCCTGGTAGCATTCCCTGTCCCTGTTCACGAACTCGCCGACCGTGACCTGGCCCGCCAGGTTGAGGTCGACGTGGTCGATGGCCGCGCCCCTCGCCTTGTCCCTCCGGACCGTGCTCTCCTTGAACCAGTCCAGCATGGCGGTCGGGTCGGCCATCTTGTTCCTTCGGCCGAAGTTGGTCGGGCACTGGGAGACGACCTCGATGAAGTTGAACCCCTTCTTCTCCAGGGCGACCTTGATGGACTTGGTCAGCTCGTGGACCTGCCTCGTCGTCCACCTGGCGACATAGTTCGCCCCGGCCGCGACCGCGATCTCCGCGAGGTCGAACGGGTACTCCCTGTTCCCTGTGGGGGTCGTCGTCGAGAGGAAGTCGTGTGGCGTCGTTATCGACGCCTGGCCGCCGGTCATCCCGTAGATGTTGTTGTTTATGCAGATGACGTCCATGTCCACGTTCCGCCTGCAGCCGTTGATGAAGTGGTTGCCACCGATGGCCCCGAGGTCCCCGTCGCCCGTGAACACGACGACATCCAGCGCGGGACGCGAGAGCTTGAGCCCCGTCGCGAACGCGATGGCCCTCCCGTGGGTCGTGTGCAACGCGTCGGCGTTGATGTAGAGCGGTATCCTTGAGGAGCAGCCTATGCCGCTCACGAAGACCGTGTTGTCGAGGTCCCAGCCCAGTTCGTTGAACGCCCTGAAGAAGCAGTTCATGATGGTGCCGTTCCCGCACCCTGGGCAGAACACGTGCGGCCACCGGTCCTTCCTGTAGAAATCGAAGAGCTCCATCAGATCGCCCCCATCTCCCTCAACTTGTGCCTGACCTCGCCCGGCGTGGGCGGGTCGCCGCCTATCTTGGTGAGCAGCTCGACGTTCTTGCAGCCAGCCTCGAGCGCGATCCTCTTGATGTCCCAGAACAGCTGGCCCAGGTTCATCTCGCAGACCAGTATGTGCTCCGCCTTGCTCGCGACCTCCCTGATGGGCTCCTCGGGGATGGGCCACACGGTCTTCAGCCTGAGGAGGCCTATCCTGTCGTCCGCCGCGGCGACATCGCGCGCGCCGAAGGACGCTGAGCCGTACGATATGATCATGTGCTTCGAGTCGGGGCACAGGAGGTCCCACTTGTTGATGTCCTTCCTGTTCCTGACGATCTTGTCGTTGAGCCTCCGGACCAGGTCCGAGTGCACCTGGGGGTCCTCGGGCTCGACCCTGGAGTCCGGCCTGTGGGTCATGCCCGTGGCGGCCGCCTTGTGCCCCTTCCCGAAGGTCGGGAACGGAGGAACCAGGTCGTCCGGGACGTCATACGCCTCGTCCGTCCGGCGAATGCCCACCTCCTTCCTGTCCACTATCTTGATGTTGCTCGGGACCGTCAGCAGGCCCCGCATGTGCCCTATCTCCGCGTCCGAGAGCAGGAACGTGGGCACCCTGTACTTCTCCGCGTAGTTGAACGCCTTGATCGTTAGGTCGAACATCTCCTGCACGCTCGCGGGGGCGAACGCTATCACCTGGTAGTCCCCGTGCGAGCCCCACTTCGTGGCCATCATGTCGCTCTGGGAGGCCCTCGTGGGCTGTCCGGTCGAAGGGCTGCCCCTCATGACGTTCACGATCACGATGGGCGTCTCCGTCATGGCCGAGTACCCAATGGCCTCCTGCATGAGCGAGAAGCCGGGCCCCGAGGTGGCGGTCATCGACTTCGCCCCTCCCCACGACGCGCCTATGACCGCAGATATGCAGGCTATCTCGTCCTCCATCTGGAGGAACGCCCCACCGACCTGGGGCAGTCTCTTGGCGAGCCCCTCGGCTATCTCGGTCGAGGGCGTGATAGGATAACCAGCGAAGAACTTCAGGCCGGCCGCGAGGGAGGCCTCGGTGCACGCCTCGTTCCCCTGGACGAAATACTCCCCTGGGGTGAGCGTCACTTCTTCTCATCCTCCTCGGCCTTCCACGATATGGCCTGGTCGGGGCAACTGAGCGTGCACAACTCGCAGATGAGCTTGCCCTCGCGGTTGTGGTTGTAGCAGCTCTCGGGGGAGCTGACGACAGCGGCGAAGTAGCCGCGCTCGGAGATATCCGCCCCCTTGGAATAGCATTTCTTCGGGCAGATGTAGACGCATATGTTGCATCCCTTGCAGTACTGGAGGTTGATGACGGTCCTCATCGTGCTCGTTCCGCGCCATTGGATGTACGATATTTGAATGTTCTTGACATAACAGGATTCGCTACCAGGTTCGCTGGCTGGGCATACTTTCGGTTGTCAGAACGACAGTCATGGCATCGAAAGGTGGACATTGACTAGGTGGCACCCTAGTCTGCTGTCATTCTGTCATCCAGAAAAGATTAATACGGACCTCTTGATAACTCGTCCGCGGGACGATGGAAGCTCTTCAGAAGGAGATACTAGACCTCAAGGAGAAGAGGAACGCGGTCATACTGGGCCACAACTACCAGCGGAAGGAGGTCCAGGATGTCTCGGACTTCCTGGGCGACTCGTACGGCCTCTCGGTCCAGGCGAGCAAGACGGGGGCGAAGATCATAGTCTTCTGCGGCGTGGACTTCATGGCCGAGTCCGCGAAGATACTGAACCCGGACAAGACGGTCCTGCACCCCAACCTGAAGTCCAAGTGTCCCATGGCTGGCATGGTCGACGTCAAGGGCCTCAGGGAGCTGAAGGCCGAGCACCCCGGGGCGCCGGTGGTGTCCTATGTGAACACGAGCGCCGAGGTGAAGGCCGAGAGCGACATCTGCTGCACCTCCGCGAACGCCGTCAAGATCGTCCAGTCAATCCCGGACCAGAAGATCATATTCGTCCCGGACACGAACCTCGGGCTGTACGTCCAGAGGTACGTCAAGGACAAGGAGATTGTGTTCTGGCCGGGTTACTGCCCGACGCACATGGGCATACAGGTGAAGGACCTCGAGGGGCTGAAGGAGCTGCACCCCGCGGCCGAGGTGCTGGTGCACCCCGAGTGCACGCCCGACGTGATCGAGTACGCCGGGCTCGCGTACTCCACGGAGGGCATCCTGCAGCACGTCAAGTCGTCCCCCAAGAGGGAGTTCATAATCGGCACGGAGGCGAACATGGTCCACAGGCTGAGGAAGGAGGCGCCGGGGAAGGTGTTCTACGAGGTCCCCAGCGCCACCTGCCCGAACATGCGCGAGATATCCCTGGAGGACGTCCGGGACTCGCTCCTGAAGACCCAGCACAGGATAGAGCTGCCCGCCGACATCATCCGCAAAGCGCGTCTGCCGCTCGAGAGGATGCTGAGGGCGGGCCGCTGAGGCGGGACGCTACCACTCGACGCCGCCCAGCGGGCCCACGATGAAGTACACCCCGAACAGCACCATGAGGGCCCCGCACGTCCCGAAGACGAGCTGATGGACAAGCGGGGTCCAGAGGTGCCTGCTCCTGAAGACCGCGAGGGACGTGAACGCGTACCACACCAGGTCGCAGCTCCAGTGGACTATCGCGAACACCAGGACCACCACGAGCCCGAACTCCTGGGCGTTG
>JBFXGF010000044.1:0-8745 GCA_050178275.1 Thermoplasmata archaeon
CGACGAGACCATCGCGATCTTCGACTACATCAGCGAGGACGACATCGCGGCGCTCATGGTGCACCCGCTCATGATGGTGTCGTCCGACTGCGCGACCTGGTCGGTCAAGGGCCCGATGACGGACCCGCCCCCGTACATGCCCTGCGCGTTCGGGGAGTACCCGGGCATCATAGGGAGGTATGTCAGGGACGAGCCGATATTCACGCTGCAGGAGTGCGTCAGGAAGATGACGAGCTTCCCCGCGCAGAAGATCGGGCTTCTCGACCGGGGGTTGCTGCGGCCGGGCATGAGGGCCGATATAACCGTCATAGACCTGCCAAGGATCAAGGACCGGGCCACCAACAGGTGGCCCCACAAGTACCCGTTCGAGAACTGGCCCCACCAGTACCCCGAGGGCATACCCTACGTCGTGGTGAACGGCAAGTTGGCGGTCGACGGGGGCAGGCAGACCAAGGTGTTGGCGGGAGAGGTCATCAGGCACTCCCCGGGCTGAGGCCGGTCAGAGCTCGTACTTCCGGTACTCGCCCTCGCATGGGTTGCCGGCGCAGACCCAAAGGGCCTTCCGGGTCAGGTCGAACACGGCCGAGAACAGCGTCATAGTCTGGTCCTCCTCCCCGAGCCTGGGGTCGGGGTGCCTGCATATCGACTCCGGGTGCCCGACGTGGTCCGAGAAGATGTCCTTGAACGTTGACAGGTCGACCTGCCCTAGATGCCTCTTGAACAGCTTCGAGGCGCGGTTGTACCTTATGATCGAGGACATGCGCGTGTGCAGGTCGTCCTCGAACCGCCACATCTTGGGGGAGAGGTAGTGGTTCGTGTGCACCAGGTACCCCTCGTGCCCGTACAGGGCGTCGAACGCGGTGGCCGAGCCCTCCATGCTGTATATCTCCCCGTTGTCGTCGCAGACGATGTTGTTGTAGCTCTGGCCCCTCGAGACGGGCATGGACCACGTGAGGGCGTCGTAGAGGCCCCTCGCGCTGAGCACCTTCCTGACCGCGACCTCCTTAGGCATGCCCTGTCTCGCGTCGTTCTGGACGAGGGCGTTCCCGGTGAGGCTGATACCAGCGGAGTTCATGCCGACCGTGGGGTAGATGCCCCCGTAGCCGACGCTTATGAACCCGGGCTCGTCCTTGGGCGTCACCCGGGTGATGCAGAGGTCAGGGTAGTGGAAGGGCTCGAGGTCCTCGCTGTGGGCCGCTAGGACGACGTCGTCCTTGGTCCACTGGGAGTTCACGGCAATGTCCGTGCACCCCTTGCCGGGCCCGAGCAGCCCGTCGCAGAGGGTCGCATACACGAGGTCGAAGTCCGCGCCCGTGCCGTCCGCGTACCCCTCGGCCTCCTCGACGAACGCCGGGTAGAATTCCTTCGTCAGGGGCAGGCTCAGCCTCGCGCGCGCGAGCGCTTTCTCCAGGGTCATCCCGGGCGCGCGCTCGACGCGGGCCTTGAACATCTTGTGCGTTCTCAGGGCCTGGTCCCTGCACTGCTTCCCGAGCGACACGCCGATGTTGTAGTGGCTGCCGGAGGCGGACACCTCCCGCAGCGTCTTCGGTCCATCGTCCTTCGCCATCGCCAGCCCCCAATCCGGCCCGTGTAGCGGGGTCTTCCGAGATATACCTTGTTGGGGCGATCCCCGCGGGTGTCCCGCGGGGGCCGCGAGGCTAGGCGCGGCCCTCGGCCGGTAGTAGTATAGGGTATGTACGTAGAGATGGGGGCGCGGGGTGGCCTTCCGAGACCGAGGAAGGCCGCGTCGGGGCCGGCGGAAATCGTCCCTGGTTTGGGCCCTCCCGAAGGCGCTCAATACACCCGCTCAAACACTGACTGCGGCACTCGCCGAAGGAGGGGGGTAGCGATGCTCGAATCGGCGGCCGACGCCGCGGACCATCTGGCACCCGCCCGGAGTTTATAAACCCCGCACTCGCCCCGAACGGCCGGGAACCATGGTATTTTCGAGGCAAGTGCTATATACCATGAATCACTGTTATCCGACCCGATATTGGTGCCCCACATCGGGGAGCGGAGGGGGCCCAAGATTATTTGAGAAGGAGGACATACTTAAATGGCAGCGAATGAGAAGGAAGAGATAGCGCCAGAGGCCCCGGCTGACGAGTCCCTTCCGACCGAGACCAGGGATGAGCCCAAGAAGAAGACTATGCTTTTGGCCGTAATCATCGCGGTCATAGTCGTCATCGCAGCGGTCGCCGCGGTGATAGGCTTGGGGCTCCTCGGCGGAGAGGATGAAGAGCCGGCCAACGTGCCGCCGAGCGGCGGTGCAAGGGCCCTGACGGGAACCACCATTTGGCCAGGTGATTCCGTGAGCTTTGAGTCGCTAGCCGCCGACAGTGATGGCGAGATAGTCGATTACGCCTGGATGTTCGGCGATGGCGACATGGACAGCGGGGCGGACCTGAACACGACGTCGCACGTATACGACGACGCTGGTTCCTACCTTGTGTACCATGAGGTCGAGGACGACGCCGGCGCCACCGGCGACAACGAGGCGCAGATGATCAGCGTTACCGTCATGGTGAACTGGTCCATTACCTCGGAACCCATCGCTTACATGAATGTCGACGAGAACGTCGTCGAGAGGAACACCACGGTCGAGTTCAACATGTCCGCGTGCGCGGCACCGAACGAGACCGGGGTCATGAGCTACGAGTTCATCGACTCGATGACCTTGGACTTCGGTGACGGGAGCGCCGCGGCGAACATAACGCCCGACGAAATCATGACCGAGGACCACATGTACGTCGAGAGCGGACAGTACGCGGCCAAGGTCAACGTGACCTCCACCGAGTTCGGCTCCAGCACGTTCTTCGTGACGATACAGGTGCTCAAGCCAGAGTCGACCTATGAGGGCGTAATCAAGAACCCTGACGCGTTCATAATGGTCTCGATTGGCGAGCCCGACTACCTCGACCCGGCGATAGACTACGAGACCGCGGGCGGCGAGGTGTCGATGAACGTCTACGAGACGCTCGTCTGGTACGACAGGGAGAGCACGGTTGACTTGAAGCCGGTGCTCGCGACCGAGGTCCCGACGATCGATAACGGCCTCATATCCGCGGACGGCATGAACTACACCTTCAACATAAGGAGTGGCGTGACGTTCCACGATGGCACCGACATGACGGCTGAGGATGTCGTCTACTCGGTCCAGAGGGCGATCAGGATACACGACCCAGCGGGTCCGTCCTGGATGATCGAGGCGCTCATGACCAACTACCTGTCGTTCTACATCGACGGTGAGACGACCGTGGGCGACTGGGCGGCCTCTGAGAGCGTCCCCCAGTGGCTCATCGACGGCGCTGGCTTGACCGACACGGACATCCTGTCCGAGGCGGACAACCAGGCCGTGGCCGAGTTCATGGTGACCCAGGTCGACTCCGACACCGTGAACTTCAGGCTGACGAAGCCCTACCCGGCGTTCATCAAGATCTGCGCCTACACCCTGATGTCCGTCGTGAGCATGGACTATGTCGAGGCCAACGGCGGCGTCGTGAACGGCGAGCTCAACGAGGTCATGTCAGAGCAGCCATGCGGCACAGGCCCGTACATGCTGCCCGACGGCGGCTGGGACCACGGGACGAAGATCCACATGGTCAGGAACGACGACTACTGGGGCACCGCGCCCGCGCTGAAGGACATCTACCTGATCACGGCGACGGACCAGAACACGAGGATACTCATGTTGCAGGCCGGCGACGCTGACTGCATCTCGCTCAGCATCGAGTACGAGAGCATGTTCCAGAGCGACCCCGACTACGAGATAACGAAGGGCCTGCCGACGTTCGACATGACCTTCGCCGGGTTCAACATGGACATCAACGAGACCGCGGCGGCCATATACGGCAGCGACGTGCCATCGGACTTCTTCACTGACAGCAATGTCAGGGCGGCGTTCGTGCGCATGTTCGACGCCGACGTGTTCCTCGAGAACGTGATGAAGGGCAACGCGATACAGCCCAACGGGCCTATCCCGAAGGGTATGTTCGGGTATGACGCGTCGATCCCGGTCTACGCATACGACTTGGACGAGGCGAAGGCGTACCTGCAGCTCGCGGAGAACCCTGACGCACCCGGCCAGTCGTACTGGGACACCGGATTCAGCATCGCCCTGTTCTACAACGCCGGCAACACGTACAGGGAGACCGCGTGCTTGTACATCCAGGACGCCCTGGACGAGCTGACCTCGATGGCGGCGGGCGACACCGACGCGGTGTTCACCGGCGTCGTCAACACGCTGGACTGGCCGACCTACCTGGCGGAACTCAGGAAGAGCCCGAGCCCGTTCCCGATATTCTACCTCGGTTGGGCGCCTGACTACGCGGACCCGGACAACTACGTCACGCCGTTCCTACACGGCGTCTACGGGACGTTCACGCACTCCACGGGGTACTCGAACGCGACCCTGGACGCATTGATCCAGGATGCGGCGGTCGAACTCGATGAGGAGCAGAGGGCCGACATGTACTACGCCATAAGCATGGCCGTCTACGGTGACGCGCCGTACCTGTGGCTGTGGCAGGGCAACAACTTCCACATCGAGCGGTCGTGGGTGAACGGATACTACCACAACCCGATGTACGCCGGGTTCTACTACGCGGCGTTCAGCAAGGGATGAGCGTAGCCCGTGAAGCGGCAAACCCCTTCCCGAAAACCTTTTTCATTTTCGCTTTTCGACTCATATGGGCGGGTGCTGTACCCCGTCGAACAGGGCGGGCTACGCAATAACAGCGGATGGGAAAAGATAGAAATACTGTCAATCCGTCTACTGACCAGACACATAGAAAGGGGTGCCCCGGCTGCAGCTGATGACTTATGTCGCCAGACGCCTGTTGTTGCTTATCCCAGTCCTCATAGGGGTTTCCATCCTTACGTTCATCATCATGCGCGCCGCGGGCGACCCCGTGACCGCGTACCTGCCCCGCGGGGAGCAGACGAACCCGATTGCTATCGACCGGATCATACAGCAGTATCACCTGGACGAGCCGACCTATGTGCAATACATCTACTGGCTGAAGGGTGTGCTTGAGTTCGACCTTGGGTATAGTCAAGTCGCCAGCGACGATGTGAGTGATACTTTATTGATAAGGTTCCCCGCCACGCTCGAGCTTGCCCTGACCGCGACCATCATCGCGGTCTTCGTGGGGATCCGCGCGGGGACCGCCGCGGCCGTGAGGGTGAACTCCTGGCTGGACCAAGTGACCAGGGTCGTCTCCCTGGTCGCGGTCTCCATCCCCGTGTTCTGGCTCGGCCTGCTGCTACTGATGGTCTTCTACAACCAGCTGGGCTGGTCCGACGGGCCGATGAGGTACGCCGTCTACAACCCGGATTACGACATCAACGAGTTGACGCACTACACGAACCTGCTTCTTGTGGACACGCTCCTGAACGGGGAGTTCGCGTTCTTCCTGAACGCGCTCAACCACCTTGCCCTCCCCGCGATCACGCTGGCGTTCGCGTCGACCGCGCTCATCGTGAGGATGATGCGGTCGAGCATGCTCGAGGTACTCGGGGCGGAATACATCCGCACGGCGAGGTCCAAGGGCCTGCCCGAGAGCGTCGTCATCCGTAAACACGCGCGCAGGAACGCCCTGATACCTACGGTCACCGTCGTGGGACTGAGCTTCGGCGGACTGCTGGGCGGGGCGGTGCTCACGGAGACCATATTCATCTGGCCTGGCCTGGGCGCTTGGGCCGCGCAGGCAGCGCTCAACCTCGACACGGCCGGCATCATGGGTTTCACGCTCCTGACCGCGACGATATACGTTCTCGCCAACCTGATTGTCGACCTCACCTACGCATACCTGGACCCGAGGGTCCGCCTGACCTGACCCTGGAGTGATCGAAGATGGACTCAAAGACCGCGAAGGACAACAAGCCCGGCAAGAAGCCGACCCCAGGGGGCGGCGGGATGGGCGGTGGCAACGAGCCCATGGGGGCGCTCGGGGCCTTCTTCGCGCCGAGAATCAGGGAACTCAAGTTCGACATGCACCTGCTCTCTAAGAGCGCCACGTCCATCGCTGGCCTGATCCTCCTCTCCATGCTGACGGTCCTGGCGGCCTTCCCATGGGTCTTCGCCACCCCTGAGCTGGGCGCCGACCCGTATTTCTTGCCCTTCGACAAGTATGAGCCGACCCCGCTGCCGCCGATGACAGACGGGTTCCTGCTGGGCAGCGGAGTCAACGGCGCGGACATCTACTACGGCATCGTCTGGGGCGCCCGCATATCCATGACCTTCGCGATACAGGTCGTATTCATTTCCCTCATCATAGGCACCCTGCTGGGCATCTTCTCGGGATACAAAGGCGGCCTCGTCGACGAGCTCATCATGAGGATAACCGACGTATTCCTATCCATACCGTCCCTCATCCTGGTGATGGCCATCGCGGCCGTGCTGGGCAGGGACCTGAACGCCACCAAGATAGCCCTCATCATGGTCTGGTGGTCCGGATACACGAGGCTCGTCAGGGGCCAGGTCCTGTCCATAAAGGAGAACTCGTACATAGACGCCGCCCGCGCGTCCGGCTCGAGCGAGGGGAAGATCATGATCAAGCACATATTCCCCAACTCGTGGGCGCCCCTGCTGGTGGCCGCCACGATGGACATGGGCACCGTCGTCCTGGTCATGGCCGGCCTGAGCTACCTCGGCCTGGGCGCCGAGCACGGGATGGCCGAGTGGGGGGTCATGATCAACGACGGCCAGAGATGGTTCGTGATAGGCTACTGGTGGACTGTGTTCTTCCCCGGGATGGCGATACTGACCTTCGTGATGGCGTTCAACCTTCTAGGCGACGGATTGAGGGACATCTTCGACCCGAAGATGAGGCGGTGAGCACATGGAACAACACGATGATGAAGTGCTCGCGGAGATAAACGACCTCTACGTGAACTTCTACACATACCAGGGGATCGTCAAGGCGATAGACGGGATCGACCTGGTCATCAGGAGGGGCGAGACGCTGGGCCTCGTCGGCGAGACGGGGTGCGGCAAGAGCGTCACCGCGAGCACGATCATCAAGCTGGTGCTCAGCCCCCCGGGCAAGATCGAGTCGGGCTCCGTGTACTTCATGGAGCCCCCGGAGGTCAGGGCCAAGAGGAAGGAGTACGAGGCGAGGGCGCAGAAGTGGTACTCCAACCTGCCGCTGAAGGAGAGGAAGAAGGTCGTCGCCTCTTACGGCCTCAGGTTCACCGGGTTCAAGAGGAAGGTACGCCCGCCGACCCAGGAGGACGTCGACAAGACCGTGCCCCCGGAGAGGGTCCCGGACGGCGTCATGAAGGAGTACCTGAAGAGGTTCAAGAAGGACGCCAAGGGGGACCCCGCGCTCCAGGACGCCCTGGGGAGGAAGTACGACCTCCTGCAGAAGCGGATCGAGTACATGCAGCTCATAAGGGGCAGGTTCATCTCCATGATATTCCAGGAGCCCACGGCCGCGCTCAACCCCGTCTTCACCGCCGGGGACCAGATAGCGGAGGTCATCCTGCAGCACAGGAAGTCCGAGATGGCGAAGATGGCGCTCCGGTCGCTCTACTCGCCGGACGAGACGAAGGTCCTGGAGGTCATCGGGCCAAAGCCGATGGACCTGGACATCCTATCGAAGTCCCTGGCGGAGCTGGGCGTCGACAGGGACCGGGCCGTCGCTGCCGTCGGGAGCCTCGAGAGACGCGGCATGGTGAAGGTGGACAAGGTCAAGAAGCTCGTGGAGAGGGAGAAGAGACCGCCCAGGAGCTACAGGGTCCGGATGCTGGAGCTGGTCGCGAAGAACCCGAACGCCATCGGGACGATGATCGAGAAGATCCCGCTCGTGAGGCGGGTGCCGTACGTGAACCAGCACAACAAGGACCTGTACGCCGAGGCCATCAAGGAGGCGACGAGGATGCTCGAGATCGTGCGCATACCGGACCCCGAGGGGGTCGTCTCGAGGTACCCGTACGAGCTCAGCGGGGGCATGCAGCAGAGGGTCATGATCGCGATGGCGCTCGCGTGCAACCCGAAGCTCCTGATCGCGGACGAGCCGACCACGGCCCTCGACGTCACCATACAGGCGCAGATACTGAAGCTCATGAGGGACCTCAAGGGGGCGTACGGCTCCTCGATCCTGCTCATCACGCACAACCTGGGCGTCGTGGCCGAGATGTGCGACCGCGTCGGCGTCATGTACGCCGGCTCCATGGCGGAGGTAGGCGATGTCAGGACCATATTCAAGGAGCCGCTGCACCCGTACACGAACGGGCTCATGAAGTCGGTGCCGTCCGCGCAGCAGGACGCGGAGACGCTGTTCACGATACGCGGGTCCGTCCCGAACCTGGTCAAGCCGCCTGGAGGGTGCAGGTTCCACCCCAGGTGCGACTTCGCCAAGGACCTGTGCAAGAAGGTGAAACCCAAGCTGGTCGAGGTGGCGCCCGGCCATCTCGTCGCGTGTCACAAGGTCACGGGGGCTGAAGGCTATGAGTGAGCAACCCAACCTCATCGACGTCGTCCACATGAAGAAGTACTTCCCCATCAGGGGCGGCTTCTTCAAACGCCCGATAGGCGCGGTCAAGGCCGTCGACGATGTCACGTTCTTCATCAAGAAGGGGGAGACGCTCGGGCTCGTGGGCGAGAGCGGCTGCGGCAAGACGACCGTCGGGCGCTCGATCATGATGCTCACGCCGCCCACTGACGGATACGAGTTCTTCGAGACGCCGAGGGATGTCGTCCGCCGGTTCGAGGACACCCACGGGCTCCTGCTACGGACGAAT
>JBFXGF010000045.1:0-8742 GCA_050178275.1 Thermoplasmata archaeon
TCTCTCTCGGAACACATGTGATCCATCCCTTCTCGCCGTCTTATCGCGGTATCCGGTAATAAAGATTGCATGCGCCCACATCCGCGCGCTCCCGCCCTCCCCCGCGCGCCCAGACGCGCGCGCGGACACTGCGCAACGGTTAACTAAGCCCTCGGGGATAGCCGCCCCGCATGGTCGCGGAACTCAGCGCGGAGGAGCTGTCGAGGTTGAGCGAGTACTGCAGGGGCAGGAGGATGTCCCTCGCGGTCGTGCGCACCCCCGAGGCGCCCTCGGAGCTGGTTCACATGTTCGAAGGCATAGCGGGGGCGTGCGGCCTGACGTTCGCGAGGAACCTTTGGTCACCCGGCGCCGATTTCGGATTCGCTGAATTTTATTCGAACGGAAAAATGCTCGCTGTGCTGTATATCGGAGGCGGACATACGGAACTCGTAAGCCTCTCGGAGACGGACGCGGTCTTCATACAGGACCTGGAGGACACGATCTCATCCTCCAATATCCAGTCGTCCTCGATAAGGGACGGCCTGTAGCGGGCGTCGTCCGCGCCGGCGCCGCCCGGTTACAACGCTGGATGGTATCCCGAAAACCATATTATAGCACGTCGTGGGTAGCCTTCAATTGGTGTCTTAGGTTGGTGACTCAACTTTCCTCCTAAGCATAGATTCTAACAATCCCCACCACACCAACCGAAAGACACCTTAGTTCCCTTTCATGCGAGTCGTCGTGCCGGCACGGTCTTGCGGGTTCCGTGCGACTCCGATATTCGTTGCACATTCTTCAAGCGCGAGCCCGGGCGCCTGCATTTATTACCTCAGCCCCTAATCCTCTTAGTCGATGACTCTCGAGTCCGAGGTCCTGAGAAAGGTCAAACCGACGAAGGCCCAGGACGCGAAGGTGATGGCGGCCGTGAGCGAGCTGGAGTCAGAGGTCAGGACCGAGGCGAGGCGCCTCGACGCGCACATCGACCTCATGCTGGTCGGGTCCGTGGCGAAGGCGACCCATCTCAGGGACCCGGACATCGACATGTTCATGCTGTTCCCGGAGAGCACGTCCCAGGAGACCCTGAAGGAGAAGGGCCTGGCGATCGGGAAGGCAGTCCTGGGTGGCAGGGAGCACTACGCCCAGCATCCATATGTCCGAGGGGACTTCAAGGGGTTCCAGGTGGACCTGGTCCCGTGCTTCAAGATAATGGACACCAGGAAGAAGATGAGCGCCGTGGACCGGACGCCGTTCCACACGAGGTTCGTCAAGGCGAACCTGGCGGATGGCCAGGCAGACCAGGTGCGCCTGGTCAAGCGGTTCATGAAGGGCATCGGCTGCTACGGGGCCGAGGCGAAGGTCCAGGGTTTCTCGGGATACCTCTGCGAGCTTCTGGTCATGCGATTCGGGGGCTTCAGGGAAGTCCTCGAGGCGGCGTCCCAGTGGAAGAAGGGCGAGCACATAGAGATGCCCGACCACGAGGGCAAGGAGTTCAGCGAGCCTCTCACGTTCATAGACCCGGTCGACACGTCCAGGAATGTCGCGTCCGCGGTGTCCGTGGAGACGCTCCTGCTGCTCATACGGGCGGCGCGGGAGTACCTGAGCTCGCCCTCGGAGCGATTCTTCTTCCCGGCGGATAGGCCCGCGTGGCCCCCGTCGAAGGTGAGGGAGGTCGCGGGCGGGAGGCTGGACAACATCGTCTCCGTGTCCTTCCCGAAGATAGACCTCATAGACGACGTCGTGTACCCTCAGCTGAGGAAGTCCCTCGCCGCGGCGGTCGCGCTGCTGGGGCGGCAGGAGTTCGAGATCGAGAAGACGAGCATACACGTGGACGGCCTCGCGCACCTCGTGATCGAGCTCGCCTCGATGTCGCTCCCGGGTGAGAGGCGGCACAGGGGTCCGCCCGAGAGGTCGGAGAACTCGAAGGAGTTCCTGGCGAAGTGGCGCGAGAAGGGCCTGTCGCCCCCGTTCGTCGAGGACGGGCGCTGGTACGTCATCGCGAAGAGGGACGTGACCCGCGGGGACGAGCTGCTCAGGAAGGAGATCCGCAGCCTCAGCCTCGGCAAGGACGTCAAGAAGGTGGGCGAGTTCTCGGTGCTCACTGGCCCGGAGATGCTCGGCAAGGAGCACATAGGCGCCCTGACCGCGCACTTCGACGAGAGGGTTCCTTGGGAACGCTGAGCCTCAGGCGAGTACGGGGATCGCGCTGGCGGGCGTGAGCGTCTTCACATGTCCCACGCTGTCGGTCGCGGTGATCGTGAATGTCAGGCTGGTGCTGAGTATCTCGTCTCCCGTCAGGGAGTAGCCGTACCTGTGGTCCCCCTCGGGCGACATGGTCGCGCTGTTCCCGCCGTTGACGGATATGCGCACGGTGGACAGATCCCCGTTATCGGCCACCTTGGCCGTGATGTTGATCGTGTAAGTCGCCGACGCGTGGATCATGGTATTGAGGTCCTCTCCCCAACGAGGGATCCAGACGTACGACCCCGCGGAGTCGACGAACTTGTAGTCTATCGCGGTCTGGTTGGTGCCGTTGTCGACCCAGACCGTCACCTCGTTGACGGACGGGTTCGCGTGGTCCGCGAACGGGAAGTTGAGCATGAGCACCCAGACCGCCAGGAATGTCATGAAGAAGTACATGATGTTCCCCGCCCAGTTCTTCTTCTGGAACGTGGAGACGTCTACCTTCACGAGCGGGTAGAAGTACTTGAGCGAGAAAGCCCCGAAGGCCAGGAGGGCGAACCCTATCAGGACCAGGCCCGCGTCGATGTTGGACACGAGTCCCGCGACAAGGCCGAAGAACGCCGCGTACCCCACGGTCATCAGGACCGTCTTGGTGTCCTTCAGCTCCTTGAGCAGGAACTCCCTCTCGTCGAACTCAGGAGGCTTGTACTCGTACTCCTCCTTGTTCTCTTTCTCCTTCTTCCTCTTCTTGGCCATCTGGCCCTCGAAGAGTCGCGGCTATTTAATACCTTTCGGTGTCGCCGGGGCACCATTTTCGGGTACCTCCAATCCATACCCTTATATTCGCGGGTCGGGCTTTTGAGCATCACAAGGTGCTGAGTCACTATGTCCGAGGAGGAGATTGCCAAGCTCCCAGGCGTCGGGCCTGCGATCCTAGAGAAGCTGAAGGAGGCGGGGTACGACGATCTCATGATGATCGCCGTGGATTCCCCGAAGAACCTGGCGGAGCTCGCCGAGATAGGCGAGTCCACGGCCGCGAAGCTGATCGCGGCCGCCAAGAAGGCCGCCGACGTCGGCGGCTTCGAGACCGGGGACATCCTCCTGGAGCGCAGGAAGACCGTCGCGAAGCTCACGTCGGGCTCCAAGTCCCTCGACGAGCTCATGGGCGGCGGGTTCGAGTCCAGGGCCATATCCGAGTTCTTCGGCGAGTTCGGCTCCGGCAAGACCCAGCTGTGCCTGCAGCTCGCGGTCAACTGCACCCTGCCGATCGACCAGGGTGGCCTCGACGGGCACACGATGATCATCGACACGGAGCAGACGTTCAGGCCCGAGAGGATCGTGCAGATGTCCGAAGCCCTCGAGCTGGACCCGGACGAGGTGCTCAAGAGGATACATGTCGCGAGGGCGTTCAACAGCCATCACCAGACACTGCTCGTGGACAAGGCCACGGAGCTCTCGAAGGAGTATCCTGTAAGACTTCTGGTCGTCGACTCTCTCACGGCCCATTTCAGGGCGGAGTACATCGGCAGGGGTGCGCTGGCAGAGAGGCAGCAGATGCTCAACAAGCACATGCACGACCTGCTGAGGTTCGGCGACCTCAACAACGCGGTCATAGCCGTGACGAACCAGGTCTCCGCGAAGCCGGACGCGTTCTTCGGGGACCCGACCAGGCCGATAGGCGGCCACATCGTGGGCCACACGGCCACGTTCAGGACCTACCTCAGGAAGAGCAAGGGCGGGAAGAGGATCGCGAGGCTGATAGACTCCCCGAACCTGCCCGAGGCCGAGGCCGTCTTCCAGGTGTCCGAGGCGGGCATCGGGGACTGAGGGGAAGGGTTAAAGACGCCCTCAGCGGCTTCGAGGGTCCGTGAAGCTCCTGCTCGAGCTCTCCATGGAGTGCGAATCGCTCGCTAGAGCGGAGGCTGTCAGCGCCGCGGCGGCCCTCGGGGGGAACCCGAAGGTGCTCTGCTCGGAACCCGGTGTGCTGGTGCTCGCGACCACGGCGAGCCCAGAGTCGCTTCTGAGGCGGGTGGCGCTCTGCCACAAGGTTTCCGAATGGCTCGGCACGACTGATCTGCGCGGGCTCGACTCGCTCGTCGAGGGGGCTGATGTCCGGGGGCCCATCAGGGTTCGGTCCACCCGGGTCGGCGAGGCCCACCGGGAGGTGGACCTGGCGGCGATGACCCGCCGCGCGGGCGGGTTGCTGGGGAAGGTCAGGGGAGTCGACCTCCACTCGCCGGCGTCCGAGGTCAGGATCGTGTTCTCCGAGGCGGTCCATGTCGGCCGGCTCGTCGGCTCGGTCGACAGGACCTCGTTCGAGGCGAGGATGAACAAGCGCCTGCCGTTCCACTGCCCAGTGTCGTTGCATCCCAAGTTCGCGCGCGCGCTGGTGAACCTCACCAGGGTGCCTGACGGCGGGACCGTGCTCGACCCCTTCTGCGGCACGGGGGCCATACTGGCGGAGACACACCTCGCCGGCCTGAAGGCCGTCGGGACGGACATATCCGAGAAGATGCTGCAGGGCGCTAGGGCGAACCTCGGCCACCTGGGCGCGGTCGCAGTCACGCGCGTGTGCGACGTGGGCTCGATAGGGGGTGCCGTGGGCGAGGTGGACGGGATAGCCACGGACCCGCCCTACGGCCGCGCGACCAGCACGAACGGCGAGCCGTTGGAGGAGCTGTACGCGCGCTCGTTCAGGTCGTTCGCCGACGTGCTCGGGCGCGGTTGCAGGCTGGCGATCGCTGTGCCGGACCCTGAAGTCCTGGCATCGGCCAGCGGCTTCAAGGAGCTCGAGAGGCACCCGCTATGGGTGCACAGGTCGCTGACAAGGAACTTCTGCGTGCTCGAGCGGGTCTAGACGACCACGACGGTCACTTCGACCGTGCCTATGTGCGCGCTAAGGTAGAAGACGTCTATGAACACTGTCTTGTCGCCAGGCTCGGCGGACGCCCATACGAACACCTCGACGGAGATCGTGACATCGTCGCTCGCGGGCACGGCCGCCTCAAGGGTCCCTGAGGAGTTCGCGTCCGGGCTGTCCTCGTAGAGGAGGACGGCCACGAGCCCGGGTAGGTCGCGCGCGGTGAACGTGAGGTTGACATCCCCCTCCCCCGTGTTATTCACGACGAGGTGGGAGACGACGCTGTCGCCGGACAGGACCTCCTGGCCGTCGTCGGAGACCCAGAGCTCGACCTCGGGCGTCATCACGGTGAAGTTGAACGTCATCCTCGCGTTGAACTCGGACGCACTGGTCTCGGTGGTCCCGCCGATCGCCACAGACGAGTTGCCGAGCGGGGAATCGCCCGAGGACTCCACGACGACCGTCAGGACAGACTCCCCGGAGACGTTGAGCAGCATGCTGTAGGTCTCGCTGTAATTCGTCTCGTCCTCCCCGAAGGTGACGACCCAGCCCGTGGGCGATGAGACCTTCTCGAACGAGATGTTCTCCTTGGTGTTGCCCGTGTTCTGGACGAGGACCTCGAACACGACGAGCTGACCTGGCACGATGGTCCTGTTCGTGTCGTCCATGGCCGTCATCTCGAACGAGCAGTCCGTGACGACCGCGGACATCGGGATGGGCACGAAGGCCACAATCAGGACGATGAACGCGAGCACGCCGACCAGGATCCTCTTCGTGTCCAACTTGGTTATGTCGTTCAGGGGTGGCGGGTGCTTTGCCCCCAGGATCAATATCAGCAGGGCGAACAGCATCCAGGACCAGTAGAAGAACGACATCGCTATGAGCACGGCGATCGCGGCCCAGCTGGCGTACTTGGCGTACTGGCCGAAGAGCGCCCTCGCGATGTGCCCTCCGTCCAGCTGTCCCGCGGGCAGGAGGTTGAGCGCGGTCACGAGGAACCCGACCCACGCCGCGAAGGCCGTGGGGTGCAGCAGGTAGTCGCCCTGTATGGGCACCAGCTCCTCCAGCCACAGGTAGATCATCGGGAACGATATCTGGACCAGGCTCTCGGAGCCGAGGTCCTCGGGCACGAGCTTGGCCCCGGAGTTCGTCAGTATCAGGCCGAGTATCCCTATCGGGATGGCAAGCGCGAGCCCCGCCAGCGGCCCCGCGGCCCCGATCTCCAGCAGACTCTTCCGGTTCGGTATCGGGTCCCTGAGCGATATGAACGCCCCGAAGGTTCCCAGGGGCGGGAACGACGGGATGAAGAAGGGGAGCGACGCCGCGACCTTCCTCTTCCTCGCCATGAAGTAGTGCCCGAGCTCATGCACGCCCAGGATGGCAATCAGCGGCAGCGCGAAGTAGAGTATGCCGTTCAGGACGGTCTCGGCGGAGTACAGCTCGTCCGAGGGCACGTCGGCGTAGGACGCCCAGTTGTATATCCCCGCGAACATCATCGCGACGAATGTGACTATGAGCATCACGAGGTTGACTCGGACGCTCTTGTACTTGGCCGCCGGCTTCCGGGCCACCATTATGATGTGCTCGCCCTTGTCGTAGGTGACCATCGGGATGTACCCGTGCGGGGACATCTCCTCCCTGAGCCCCTCGAAGTTCTCCTCAAGGGTCGTCTCGTCGATCTTGCAGTAGAACTGAACGACGTCGTAGTCCACCTTCACGTCGTATACGGGGAAGCGCCTCGCCACCAGGCTCTTGACGAGCTCTATCTCCTTCGTCGCGTCTGGTGGTGCCACTGGTGCCATTGCGGTCTGCATCAAGATTGCATCACTACATAAGACTTTGGACGTGGAGATTGTGCCAGACAGCCGACAAGAGTCTTATACCCGGGCGCCATCTGAAGATACCGATGTCATCCGGTTCCGGGACTCGCGGCCCTCTAGCGCTCGTGGGGCTGCTGAGGCTGGGCAACTGCGTGATGGGCGCCCTGGGCGCGCTGCTCGCGGCGTTGATATGCGCGGGCCCGGAGCAGTTGCTCGACTACGCCGTCGAGGTCGTCCTGTCGATGGCCATCGTCGTGCTGTTCACTGGCGCTGGCAACGCGCTCAACGATTACTTCGACCGCGAGGTGGACAAGGTCGCGCACCCGGAGAGGCCGATCCCGATGGGCAGGGTGTCCCCGAGGAGCGCGTTGACGCTCTCCGCGGTGCTGTTCTCCATGGCCGTGGTCGCGAGCGTGTTCGTCAACCTTTGGTCGGTCCTCATAGTCGTGACATCGATCATATTCATGGTCGCGTACGAGACGCTCCTGAAAGCCGAGGGCCTGGCTGGCAACTTCGTGATCAGCTGGCTGACCGGCGCGCTGTTCCTGTTCGGCGGCGCGGCCGTCGACAGGATGGAGGTGGCGTGGCCCTTGGCGGCTCTCGCATTCCTGGCGACCCTCGGGCGTGAGATTGTCAAGGATGTCCAGGACGTGGACGGGGACCGCGGTTCCAGGACCACGCTCCCGATGCGTGTGGGTGCCAGGAACGCCGGTCTCGTGGCCTCGGCGGCATTCGTGGGCGCCGTCGCCCTGAGCCCCGTCCCGTACATATTGGACCAGCTGTCCGTGTGGTACGTCCCCGTGGTGGCGGTCGCGGATGGAATGTTTATATACTGCCTGGCGGTTCATTTTTCAGACCCGAGGAAGGGTCAGAAGGTGGCGAAGCTAGCGATGCTCGTCGCCTTGATCGCGTTCCTTCTGGGAGGCATAACCTGAGCATCAAGGAGTTCATCGCGGACACACTCGCGCATCACAGGATGCACATGACCCTCATAGACCCCGAGAAGCAGTCCCCTGAGGGGTCCGCCGACATCGCCCGGAAGGCCGGGAAGCTCGGCACGGACGCGATCATGGTCGGGGGGTCGACGGGCGTCACCCAGGAGAACCTCGACAGCGCGGTCGACCATATCAAGAAGGCCGTGAGGCTCCCGGTCATCTACTTCCCATCGGGCGCCAACGCGATCGCGCAGAGGTGCGACGCGATATACTTCATGAGCATGCTCAACTCCAAGAACGTCAAGAACATCACGGGGGAGCATTCCCGGGGCGCCCCGATGATACGCAAGCTGGGCATCGAGACCGTGTCCATGGGCTATGTGATAGTGGCGCCGGGGATGAAGGTCGGCGAGGTGGGCGAGGCGGACCCCGTCCAGAGGGACGACATAGCCCGCGCGGTCGGCTACGCCCTCACGGCCGAGATGTTCGGCATGGACCTGTTCTACCTGGAGGCCGGCTCGGGCGCGCCGGCGCCAGTGCCTCCGGAGATGGTCAAGGCGGTCAGGGACAGCGTGAAGATGCCGATACTCGTGGGCGGGGGACTGACCGAGCCTAGCCACATCCCCCCGTTGGTCGCGGCCGGCGCGGACATATTCGTGACGGGCACCCTCGTCGAGAACGGAGGGTTCGAGTCGAAGCTGAAGAAGATCGTCAACGCGGTCCACAGGGCCTGAGCCCCGGGACCACGTCGCAAGTCTTTTTAGGGGTCGCGCGGGTACTCAGCCACGGTGGAAGCATGGTTGCCACGGATTACTTCGAGAAGGCGGAGGAGGACTTGATGTGCCCCGAGTGCGAGAAGCACAAGAAGCACGTGAAACTGGTGAAGAGCGACGGCAAGACGATGGAATGCCCGGAGTGCCACTACCTCCACCTCGCTCACCGTTGAGCAGCGCCCTGTGACAAGGCC
>JBFXGF010000046.1:0-8716 GCA_050178275.1 Thermoplasmata archaeon
ATGGACTTCTCTCAACTGGGCGAGCTGATAGATATCAAGCCCAGGGCCGGAAGCCTGTTCATCAGGTCCCAGAGCGAGCCGTTCGAGGAGGGGGATGTCCAGGAGAAGGTGCTCAATAAATGGCTGGAGTCGTTCAAGTTCGAGCCGATAGTCCCCGCTCACGCGTCTGGCCACGCGAGCAGGGACGAGGTGTTCGAGGTCGTGAGGAGGATCGCCCCCCGGATCGTCATACCCGTGCACACGGAACACCCTGAGATGTTCGAGGGGAAGGCCCCGAAGGTCATACTCGCGAACCCCGAGGAGCCTTTCGTCATCGACGGCTCCTGAGGACGTCCGGGTATTCCGACGGAAGGGTTATGACCCTCGGATGAGGGTTCCGGGTAGATGACGAGCATCCCCAACACGGGCCGTATCCATCCTCTCGTGTTCTCGAGCGCGGTGCGCCAGGACGAGGACTTCGTCAAGAATCACCTGTCCGCGCACTTCAGGATGTCCCGGAAGACCGTCGTGGTGATATGCGTGTCGATCATCCTGTTACTGTTTCTCCTCGTCTTGTTCAGCTGATGCTTCGGGCTGGCCCCGCCCTCAACCTGAAGATTGATTGTAGTTGCATAGCGCTTAAGAGGCACGAGATTCTGACAGTGCACAGAAAGGTGCAACGACCATGCAGATGCACGCTGTGGTCAAGAGGCGCAGGGAGCCGGGCGCGTCGGTCGAGACCGTGGACAAGCCAGTTGTGGGTCAGGGAGAGGTACTGCTCAAGACGCGCATGGCCTCGATATGTGGTACCGACGTACACATATGGGACTGGAACCACTGGGCCCAGAAGCGCATCAAGCGCCTCCCGATCATATTCGGGCACGAGCTGTGCGGCGAGGTCGTGGAGCTCGGTCCTGGGGTTAAGTCCGTCAAGGTAGGCGACCTCGTCTCCGCCGAGACACATATCGTGGACGGCACATGCTACCAATGCAGGAACGACCGGATGCACATCTGCAAGAACCTGAGGATACTGGGGGTGGACACGGACGGCGTGTTCGCCGATTACGTTAAGATCCCCGAGATGAACGCGAGGAAACTCCCGAACGGGCTCGACCCCACGCTGGGGTCGCTCCTTGAACCGCTCGGGAACGCGACCTTCACCGTGTTCGGCAGCGAGTGCGAGGACGACATCAAGGGGAAGAACGTCGTCGTCGCGGGCTGCGGGCCCATAGGCCTCATGGCCATAGCGATCCTGAAGGTCCTCGGGGCCAGGAAGGTCATCGCGACGGAGCTGGGGAGCGAGAAGGTCAGGGTAGGGCTCGCCTCCAAGATGGGCGCCGACCTGGTGCTGGACGCCGCGATGGGGACCGAGAAGCTCGTCAAGGCGGTCATGGACGAGACGGATGGGAACGGCGCGGATGTCTGTCTCGAGATGTCCGGGGCCGCCCCCGCCCTGAAGCAGGTGTTCCAGATGCTCACGCCGGGCGGCCGCGTGTCCATCCTGGGGCTGTACAATGACGCCGTCACACTCGATGTCAACAACGCGATAACATTCAAGTCCGCGACGGTCTACGGCATCACTGGCCGGAGGATGTTCAGGACCTGGGACCAGATGCACGAGCTCCTCAAGAGGCAGGAGTTCAGGGACAAGCTTTCATCCATGGTCACCCATACGTTGCCCATAAGGGACATCGGGGAGGGCATGGAGCTCATACGCACCAAGCAGGCGGCCAAGGTCTCCCTGAAGCCCGAATGGTGAGGAGATGACAGGCAGGGACCCCGTTTCTTTCCTGAGGCAGGAGTATGACGCGCTCGTCTCGGGCGAGCTCGACTGGAAGCTCAGGGTGCTCCAAGGGCCGAGCACGCCCAGGTGCGTCGTGGACGGCAAGCAGGTCATCATGCTCTGCTCGAACAACTACCTGAGCCTCAGCAACCACCCGAAGGTGAAGCAGGCCGCCATGGACGCCGTCAGGACCCATGGGGCGGGCTCGGGCTCCGTGAGGCCGATAGCGGGCAACATGGACCTGCACTCGGAGCTCGAGATGCGACTTGCCAGGTACAAGGGCGCGGAGGCGTCCCTCGTCTACCAGACAGGGTTCGCCGCCAACTCCGGCCTCATACCTCAGCTCGTGGACCAGGGCGACCTGGTCGTGAGCGACGAGCTGAACCACGGGAGCATCATCGACGGCGTCAGGCTGTCGAGGGCCGACAGGGCGGTGTACAAGCACTGCGACATGGATGATCTCGCCTCGGTCCTGGCCAAGGCCGAGGAGCATCAGCCGGCCTACGGGAGGATACTGGTCATAACCGACGGAGTCTTCAGCATGGACGGGGACATGGCCCCCTTGGACAAGGTGGCTGCCCACGCCCGCGCGCACGGCGCGA
Source organism: Thermoplasmata archaeon (assembly GCA_050178275.1). Lineage (GTDB taxonomy): Archaea > Thermoplasmatota > Thermoplasmata > UBA10834 > UBA10834 > UBA9653. The sequence goes on from JBFXGF010000046.1 coordinate 2,365, forward strand.
TGGTGTACGTGGACGACGCCCACGGCGAGGGCGTGCTCGGCGAGGGCGGGAGAGGCATCGTCGCCCACCACCATCTGTCCCGGGACGAAGTCCATGTCGAGATGGGCACCTTCTCGAAGGCATTCGGGGTCGTCGGCGGCCACGTATCTGGCAGTAGGGACCTCGTGAACTTCGCGTACAACAAGTCCCGTACATGGTTGCTCAGCGGCTCGCACCCGCCCGCGGTCGTCGCGGCGTGCACGGCGGCGATAGACGTGCTCGAGACGGAGCCGGAGCATGTCAGGAACCTCTGGGATAACACCGACCACTTCCGAAAGGAGATCGGGGCGATGGGGTTCGACACGGGCTCGAGCGTGACGCCGATCATCCCCGTCATGATAGGTGACAGCGGGATGGCGAAGCGGTTCAGCTCGAGGCTGTACGAGCTGGGCGTGTTCGCGCTTCCGATCGTGTTCCCGATGGTCGCGAAGGACAAGGCGAGGATAAGGACCATCATGAACGCCGCGCTGACGCGAGAGGACCTGGACTCGGCGCTGTCGGTGTTCGAGAAGGTCGGGAAGGAACTGAGGCTGCTCTAACTCATTCGCCCTCTTCGGAGTCCTTGCGCTCGACCACTGTTATCTTGAACTCCTCCCTGGGCGTGACCACCTCGAATATGAGTGTGTCCACTATCCCCTTCTCCTTCAGGGACTGCTCGGGCGGGAGCAGGTGATGCTTCTCGAACAGCTTGATCAGCTCGTCGCGCCCGTTGTCCGTGAGCGCCCTCTTTATGACTGCCGGCTTCTTCCAGAAGCCGAGGCCGAGCTTCGCGACGGTCCTCTTGCCGTCTATCTGCAGCACGACCTCCTCGTTCCTCTTCGAGAAGTACTTGTCCCTGTCGCTCACGGATATCTCGATCCCGCGGCTCCTGTTCGGTCCCTGCCAGATGGTGCACTCGAACGAGTCGCCGGTGGCTGAGGTCGGCGCGGCCTCGGCCATCCCTCCTGGAAACGTCAGCACCTTGCACGTCGGGCAGAACATCTGGTTCGTCTCTTTCCTGCATCTCTTACAAATCCGCATCGCGCCAGACTTCCTGTCGCTGGGTGAACCGTTGCGCCGACTTCAATCTTTTGCATCGCCCGCCGGGGCCCGGTGGGCCGCGCGCTCCGTCGCCCGGAACTCACAAATCCTAGATAGGCGCATCAGGGGAGCTGGCGATTCGGATGTCTCGGATATTGATATGCTATTACTCCCGGAGCGGCAACACGAAGAAGATGGCCTACCTGATCCAGAAGGGCGTCATGGCGGAGGATGTGGATGTGGACACCAAGGACGTCAAGGACGTCAAGGACGTCAAGGTCGATGACCTGCTCAAGTACGACGGGATCATCATCGGGTCCCCAACTTACTACGGCCTCATGTCCGCGGAGATCAAGGCCCTGCTGGACAAGAGCGTCAAGCACCACGGGAAGCTGGATGGCAAGGTGGGAGGCGCCTTCGCGTCGAGCGCCAACATAGGCGGCGGGAACGAGACCACCGTCCTCGCCATACTCGAGGCCCTCATGATACATGGGATGACCGTCTGCGGTGACTCGAAGTGGGACCATTACGGCCCGGTGTCCGTGGAGCGGCCGAACGCGCGCGTGGAGAAGGTGTGCGTTAGGTACGGAAGACGCGTCGCCGCCCTGACGAAGAAGCTGCACGGGTGACGGTCGAGGCCCCCGCTCACAGCCTGTTGAAGTCCGGGCCCTTCGGCCCGTCCTTCTTGCGGGGGGGCCTCCTCGGCTCCTCCTCCTCTTCCTGCTCCTCGACCTCTTCCTCCTGGACCTGCTCCTCCTCTTCGGGCTCCTCCGCCCGCTTGGACTTCCTGGCGGGTTTCTGGGGCAGGTCGTCCTCGCCGCTCAGCAGCGCGTTGCATCTCGGGCACCTGTCGGAGCTCCTGACGCACTCGCGGCACAGCACGGCCTTGCACTTGCCGCACCTGGCCACCGCGACGCCGCCGTGGAACAGGCACCTCCTGCCCACGAGGTCGGAGGGGGTGTCCTCCGGGGGCGCGTCCTTCTTCGCCGCCTTGGGCTTGGTTCTCTTGGGCGCGGGGCGCTCCTCCTCCTCGTCCTCCGGAGCCTTCCTCCTCGGCCTCGACGGTCGCTCGAACCTCTCCTCGTACTCACGGAGGCTAGGCTCGGTCCTCCTCCGCCTGGGAGATGGCTTGGGCTCGTAGTCGTCCGCGTACCTGTGCGCGGGGGCGCCCGGGCCGCGCTCGTCGTAGGCCGAGTACTCCCCGTACCCGTCCCCGACGATCGACTTGATCCTTATGGACGGGGTCTCGAACCCCGATTCCTTGAAAGTCTGTATTATGGTCACCAGCTGCCTCGCCTCGTAGACGCCGACCCCCAGGCGCTTGATGATCCCGAGGACGTTCTTCTGCTCGTCGGGGAGGTCCATGGCCTTCCTGAGGCGGGCGTCCACCTCGGGGTCGGTCACGTGCGTGCTGAACTCGTGCTCCTCGACGGCTTGGATGTATCCCATGATGCGCTTCGCGCTGGAGACCTTGAGGTCAGGGAAGTTGACCGCTATGTCGCAGAGCCTGAGCCCGTAGTCGCCCAGGTCCCGTTTGTCCATCGTGTTGACGAGCACGTCCCTCGAGATGCGCTCGTACTTGTCGAAGTCCTCCCTGTTCATCCCGGAGAGGCTGACCTCCTGCTTGCCGCTGAGGTAATCCAGCACCTCGCCCAGGAACGCGTAGGGCACGCCACAGACCCTGAAGGCCTCCTCCTTGGACACCGGGCGGCCGTGCGTGTACTCGAACTCGAGGATCGCGCGGCAGTAGTCCTCTATCTTGGTCCTTCGGATCTCCTCCTCCGCCTTCTTCCTCCCCTCGCTGGCCGCCTCGAAGTACGGGTCGATGCTGAGCGAGTGCTCGAACGCGCGCATCGCCTGCTCGGGCCTGCTCAGGTCGAGCAGGACCTGGCCCTTCCTCTTCCAGGCCTCCTTGTCGTTCGAGTTGAGCGCTATCGCCCGGTCGTACGCCCCTATGGCGTCGTCCAAGAGCTCCTGTTTCTCGAGGGCGAGCCCCTTGCTCATCCAGATGGCGGGGTTCGTTTCGTCCAGCTCGATCGCCATGTCGAAGCAGTCGCCCGCCTCGGACGACCTTCCGAGCTCGAGGTACAGCAGGCCTAGCCTGTACCAGGCCGCCTTGTCCTTGTCGTCGATGCCGAGCGCGGTCACGTACGACTTGACGGCCTCCTCCTTGTCGCCCATGGCCTCCGCGGCCTTCGCCCTCCCGGTCCACACATCCCTGTCGTTGGACCCAAGCCTGAGCGCCTCGTCGAAGCAGCCGAGGGCGTCGGGGACCTTGTTGAGCTTGAGGAGGGCCATGCCCATGTACTTGAGCGGGGCGTAGTCCTTCGGGGCTATCCTCCGCGCCTCGTTGAACGCGTCGAGGCTGTCGTCGTACCTGCCCATGCTCGCGAGCGCGCGCCCCATGTTCGTCTGGAACTCGGCCACGGTCGGCAGGATGGTCAACGCCTTCTTGAAATCGGTCAGCGCCTCGTCGAACCTGCGCAGCTCCAGGTACGCCCTGCCCCTGTTGTTGAGCACGAAGGGCTGGTTCGGGTCCAGCTTGATGCCGTGGTCGAACGCCTCGGCGGCCTGGGCCGGGTTGCCCATGCCCAGCAGGACCTGCCCCTTCCTGTTCCAGAGGAACACGTCCTTGGCGTCCAGCGCCAGGGCCTTCTCGTAGTACTCCAGCGCGTCGGTCCCGCGCCCGAGCTTCTCTAGCGCGCCCGCGCAGTCCGCGAGCGCGTACTTGCTCTTCGGCCTCAGCTCGAGGATGTGGTCGCAGACCGAGACCACGCCCTCCTGGTCGTCCAGCTCCTTCAGGGCGTTCCGCTTCAGCTCGAGGACGTCGATGTCGTCGGGGTCAGCCTCGAGGGCCTTGTTGAAGCTCGCGAGGGCGTCATTGGGTTTCTTGAGGAACAAGGACGCGCTCCCTTTGTCCACCAGGGCGTCGCGGTCCTTCTTCTCGATCGCGAGGATCTCGTCGCAGATGGTGACGACGTCCTCGTACCTCTTCAGAGTCTTGAGCACGTCGTTCTTCGCCCTGAGCACGGTGACGTTCTTGGGAGACGCCGTGAGGGCCGAGTCGAAGGGCTCCAGGGCCTCTTCCGCCCTGCCCATCCTGGTCAGCAGGGACCCCACCTTCACGTGCAGCTCAGGCCTGGTCTTGTCCCAGTGGACAGCCTCCTTGGCGGCCGCGAGCGCCTCCTCCATCCTCTCGAGCCATTCGAGCGAGAGCGCCTTGAGGAACCACGCGTCCGCGTCCCTGGGGTCCAGCTTCAGCGCGCGGTCGTACGCGTCCAGGGCCTCTTCGTACCTCTGGAGCTCCACATATGACCTCCCGAGCTGCTTGAAAGCCTCCTTGTCCGTGGGCTCGATATCGGCGCACTTCTTGAACGCGTCGACGGCGGTCTGGTGCTCCCTGGCGGCGAACGCCGCCTCGCCGCGCACCTTCCAGAGCGGGGCGCTGTCGGGCTTCACCGCGATCCCCTGTCGGGCGTAATCCATGGCCTCCTTGTGCTTTCCCGCCCTCATGAGCATGTTGGCCGCGCCGACGTATATGCTCGAGTTCTTGGGGTCGTGCTTCAGGGCCAGCATGTACGACGCCAGCGCGTCCTCGTACTTCTCCTTCCTGTCCAAGGCCATCGCCTTGTCCAGGTACGCGGTCTTGTGGCTGCCGTCGACCGAGATGATCCTGTCACAGGTCCGGATCACGTCGTCCTCCTTCCCGAGGAGCATGTACGCGTCCTTGAGCCCCTCCAGGAGGTCGAGCCTGTTCGCCTTGGCCTTGAGCCCCTTGTCGAAGGTCTTCACCGCGTCGTGCGTCTTGCCGATCGCCATCTGGACCCTGCCCTTGTCGCGGACCGCGTCGAGGTCCATCGGGTCGACGGCCAGCATCTTGTTGCACCACGCGATCGCGTCGGTGTTCCTCCCGAGCTTGATGAGACAGTCCTTCTTCAGGTTCATCGCGTCCTTCGACTTCGGCGCGATTGCCAGGGCGGTGTCTATGAACGTCATGCACTCGTCGTGCCTGTTGAGGGCCCTGAGAGCCCTCGCCTTGTCCACGAGGGCGTCAGAGTCCTTCGGGTTCAGCAATATGATCCGGTCACATGTCTCCAGGACCTCGGACATCCTCTCCGATTTCAGCAGGGTCTTCTTCTTGTTGTTCAGGACGTTGATGTCCTTCGGGTCAAGCGCGAGGGCGGTGTCGAAGGACCTCACAGCCTCGTCGAACATCTCCAGTTCCTCCTGGACGACGCCGAGCTCGTTCCAGACGACCTTGTTCCCCTCGTCCAGCTTCGCGGCCTTGGAGAAACTCTCGAGCGCCTCGTCGCGCTTGCCGATCTTGTGTTGGATCCTCCCCAGGTTGTCGAGTATGAACGCGTCGTCCGGCGACAGTTTCAGGGCCTTCTCGAGGGCCGCGATCGCCTCCTCGACCTTCCCGTCGAAGTTCAGGGCGGCCGCCTTGCCGACCCACAACTCCTTGTCCTTCGGGTCCACCTTCAGCCCGGAGGCGTAGACCTTGTCGGCCTCGCCGTACCTGCGCAGTCTCGTGAGGGCCTGCGCCTTCCTCTTGATGATTGAAACGTCCTTCGGCGTGCGCGCGAGTATCTTGTCGTAATGGCGCATGCTGTCAGGGTCGACCTCGATCACCCTCTTGTAGCTCTCGAGCGCGGCGTCGACCTCACCGAGGGTCTCCTGCGTCTCGCCCAGGGTGGACCAGAACACCGCGGACTTCGGTGAAGCCTCCACGGCCTTTGTGAGCCAACTCAAGGCGTCCTCGTTCTTCCCCAGACGGAGCGACGCCCTGCCAGCCACCGCCATCGCGTACGGGTTCTTCGGGTCGAGCTGCATGGACACATGGGCGGCGTCGAGCGCCACCTGAGCCTTGTCGAAGTCCAGGTATCTGTCGCCGAGTTTCGCGAAGGTGGCCGAGAACTCGCCACGCATCTTGTCGACGTACATCATGCCTTCCCTGAGCATGGCGCCCGTCTGTTCGAGCAGGGTGATCGCCTCCTGCTTGGACCCGTTCCTCTCAAGCTCCTCGGCCCGCTCGAGGTTCTTGCTAGCCTTGGCTAGCACCTTCTTCTCTCTGTTGAGTAGCGAGTCGAAGAGACCCAATCAGCATCCACCCTCTGGCTCAGCAGTCTTAATGATTTGTTTCGTTAAAAGCGTTTGCGCACCTAGCCGCTCGATGGCGCGACTGCCTCGTGCCCCAACGGAATGAGCGTCCGACGCGGAGTGAGTTCAGGCGGGTCGGGTCGGCGTCGACTCAGGTCTATCCATGTATAGAAATCTCTACGAGATTTCTCAT
>JBFXGF010000047.1:0-8649 GCA_050178275.1 Thermoplasmata archaeon
TCCAGGGCCAGTTTCCTCACGCCGTCCTTGACGCCGCTGACGGTGATGTCGAACAGCGTGCCCTGCGCGCCATAGGTGTTGTTGAACACCCAAATCTTGTGCCCCGTCGTGCAGTACGCGAAGTCCGTGTACCCGTCACCGTTTATGTCCCCGGTGTCGATCCACTTGATCTTCGTGGTGATCGTGTCCCCGGCCGGCCGCGTTATCGTCGCCGGCGACTGCCAGATACCGTATGTGTTCAGCGTGTTCTCGAAGTACAGGATACGGCCCAGGTTCGGGTAGGAGCCGCTGTTGTCCATGTTCGAGCCGACCAGGAGGTCCAGGTCCCCGTCGTTGTCGAGGTCCCCGAGGGCCATCGCGTTCTGGTAGTACAGCGGGGACGTGCTGGGCGCGTTGTCCTGCTGATACAGCGTCCTCATCGTGAAGAAGTTGTTGTTCTCGATATGGTAGACGTACTCCGGGCTGATGAAGTTCGTGCTGCCGCCCAGCGACGAGTAGATGCCGTTCGTGCCCACCATGAAGTCCGACCGGCTGGACGGCGCTCGTATGAACACCTGCAGGGAGTACGCGTACACGCCCTCGTTGTCGTCGCTGAACTGCGATATCTGGATGGTGTACGAGTTCGTCCCCAGCTTCCACGCGTCGCCGTTGCTGTATCTCAGGTCTATTGTCAGGAAGTACGCGGAATCGTTGTAGTACTCGACGGTGCTGATCATCTCGCCGGAGCCGGGTGGGCCGTACAGCTGCGTCCCCCCGGTCATGTCGACGATCCGTATCTCACCCATGGACGCGGCGTCCATCTCGGCGTCCTGGACGGCCACGCTGACGTACATCAGGTAGTTCGTCCCGGTCGCGTTGAAAGGCGTCGTCTTCGTGTACCCCCAGAGCGGGGAGAAGTCGGAGTCGTAGCCGACCCAGACCGCCGGGTAGTAGTCCATCGGGCCATCGAGGTCCCATATGTACAGGGTCTCGTCGAACAAGAAGCTGTACTCCACGACACCTGTGCACCTCAGCTCGCCGTGCATCAGATATGTCCCCGGCATCATGCCTTCCGTGTTGAAGACGCACTGGTAGACGTTCACGTTGCCACCGTAGGCGTAGTTGTAGAACGGGGCGTCGACGTCGCTCAGCTGTTCCCAGGTCACGAGGGACGTGTAATAGACCCCGCTCCTGGCGTCCCTGAGCACCAGCTCGTTCCCGCCTTCGAGGTTGTTGACATACATGCTAGCCGCGCGGATATACACCGTCTCGCCGCGGTAGAAGGTCGTCCTCCGGTCCGATATATTGGCCGTCTGGGACGACTCGTTCTCCCCGAAGACGGCGAACCCCTGACCCTCGTTGATGTTCTTGATGTAGGAGGGCATCCCGCCTTCCTGCGGCGTCTGGTCCGCGGGGTAGAAGTCTATGTCAGTGGGGAGCACTATGATCGACAGCTTGAACGGGACGATGGTCGTGTGCCCGGCCGCGTCCTCGGCATATATCACAAGGACCTTGCCGTCCACCTCGGAGACCTCGTCTGTCACCCCGTTGAAGTCCCACTCGAACCATCCGCCCTCAGGGGACACGGAGCTCGGCCGGGTCGGTGGCAGCTCGGCGACACCGTTGGGCAGGCTCGTGTTGTCAACCCAGACATCGGATAGGTCGCCGTCGAGGTCGGATATCTTGACGAAGAGCGTGAAATTGTCGTTCTCCTTGACTGGGTCCACCGACAGGGTGCCCCTGTTGGAGTCGACATATCTCTGCAGGACGTTCGGCGGGGTCAGGCCCATGCCGCCCGAGACCTCGCTGACCCACACGGCGTTGTGGGTGACACCGTCCACGATGGTGACGGTGATCGCGCTGGAGTAGGTCGTCCCGGTGAACTCCCCGATCCACTGGACGCCCGCGGACCATTCGTCCTGCGTGAAGTTGACGTCCTCGGACAACGTGTAGTCGTATGTGACGCCGTCTATGGACACGAGGAGGATGGTGTCGGCGGCCTCCATGGTCGCGCCCCCTATGTGCGTGACGGTCAGTGTCGCCGTGGTCCCGCCGTCGTCAAAGGTGACGGCGGCCGAGAAGTCCGCCTTGGTCGTCATCTCCGGGACGGGCAACTGGTTCACGAACATCATGATGCTTGTGAAAAGGACAACCGTGATCATCAGGATCAGTATGTTGCCTATGATCTCAGACACGCCACTCTCATTTGACCAAGCTTTCCGCTTGAGCAGTTTTCGTTCCATTCGAACACTCCTCCGGGGAGAAGGATGACTCTGCCAGCTCTGGTTTTCAACGTGTTGGAGCGTATTTAAACGTGTTGGGGTCATTACCAACTACCTTACCGGTCCCGTCAGGAAGCCCCAGGGTTCCAGACGAGACCATCACCGTTATATAAGCACAGGGGGATTTCGCGGGACGATGGCGGAGCATGGCCAGCTGAGCGTGAACGAACGCGTGCTCTTGCACCTTTCGAGGTTCGCTTCTGACACGCCCCCTGAGGAGCACCCTCAGGAGTGCTCGCAGGCAGGCATAGCCTCATCGGTCGGCATATCGCGCACGCACGTCCCGCGCGCGGTGAAGTCGCTCATCAGGGACGGGTTGGCGGAGGAGCTCAGGGCTAGGGTCTCCGGCCACGGCAGGCGCATGAGCGTGTACTCCATCACCCCCGAGGGGGTCAGGAGGGCCTCCGAGCTGTGGGGGAAGCTCTCCGGGGTCAAGTTCACCATGAGGTCCCCGGGCAAGGTCGAGGAGGTCAAGGTCGGGGATGTCGAGGCGATGGTCGGCAAGAAACGCGCCATCGCGTTGGTGGCGCGCGCGAGCGCGGGCGTCCTGGAGATGACCGACGGCCGCCGAACGACCGTACGGGACCTCGACGACGCTCCCGAGCCGGTGGACTTCATGGGAAGGAGGGATGAGTTGGACTCGTTGAGCGCGTTCATGGGATCCGACTCGGACCTCCTGGTCATCCTAGGGAACAGAGGGTACGGCGCGAGCGCGCTCGCGCGCAGGTTCGTCGACTCTCTCGATGACTACAACGTCCTTTGGGTGTCCCTGACCGTGAGCGCCGACCCCGAGGGGCTCAGCGACCGCCTGCTCCGGTTCGCGAGGAGGTTCCTGCCCGAGGCTGATGATGCGTTCGACGCGCTCGGGGTCGCGGACGCCGTCATAGTCTTCGACGGGTACCACGCGGTCTCTGAGGAGACCGTCGAGTTCTTCACCGACCTCGTGGCTGGCCTTGACGAGGCGAAGGTCGTCATCACGGCCAGGGAGGACACGCCGGCGTACAACTGGTTCTACCACAAGGAGGAACTCGAGTCGGGCAAGGTCCTCGAGCTGAGGTTGAAGGGGCTGGACGCCGAGAGCGCGAAGACCCTCCTCGGGAACCCGAGGATAGAGCCTGATGCGTTCAGGCGGGTCTACATGATGACGCGGGGGTCGCCCAGCACCCTGAGGATGCTCCGGGAGAAGGACTTCGAGGGGCTGAAGAAGAACACGGTCTTCACGACGGAGGAGGTCAGGTACCTCCTGTTCCTGAGGGACAAGACGAGCTGAGTCACCACTCGATGCCTTTGCGTGCCTTCGTCCCGCCCTCGAACGGATGCTTCACGGCGTCTATGACTGACACGTAGTCCGCATACTCTACGAACTCCTCGGGGGCTGCTCGGCCCGTGAGGACGACCTCGGTTCCCTGCGGCCGGGCCTTGACGACCCGCAGGACCTCCTCGGCGGTGACGAGCCCGATTGACACGGCGACATTGACCTCGTCGAGCACCAGCAACTGGCAGGAATGGTTCGCCAGACGCTCGCTGGCCGCGGCGAGGGCCGCCTTCGCCACTCTGACATCTTCTTCCGTCGGCTTCCCTGGCCCGACGAACCTCCCGGTCCCGAACTGGAGGACCTCGATGTTGTCGACCCGCCTAGCGGATATGAGCTCCCCGGTGGTCTCGCCGGTCTTGAGGAACTGGATGACGCACACGCGGTAGCCGTGCCCCGCCGCCCTCATCGCGAGCCCGAAGGCCGCGGTCGTCTTGCCCTTGCCAGGGCCGGTTATGACATGGACCTTGCCGAGGCTCTCGCCCGAACTGGTCATCTCCACCCTGAGCGCGGTGCTAATAGAAAAACGGGGCGGCCGGGTCAGTATCTCCTGACCTCGTCCTCCGGGAGCGAGAACTCCCTCTCGAGGTACCCCAACTGCTGCGTCTCCATCGTCCTCGGGTCTATGGGGACCAGTAGGAGCGCGCCGGACATCGCGACCTCCTCGTTCGTCAGCTGGATCGCCTTCATGACGCTCGAGAAGCCGTTCTCGGTGACCAGGTATTCGAGGCCGTCCAGGAGGACCACCGCGCCCGGGTTCACCTTGATGAAGTCCGATATCGTCCCGTGTATCTTCATCAGCCTAGTGGGCTCGAGGTTGATGACGCCCGCGCTCGCGGTCGTCTTGATGTTCTTCGCGATCCACATGACGGGGCAGTCGAAGCCGTACTGCTGCTGCACCCGGACCGGGTGGGTGCGAGTGATGACGAGCCCTCTTCTGCCCTCCGCCAGTAACCTCTTCAGGGCCTCGTATGCCCTCGGCACGCCCCTGTCGGTGAACAGGTAAGAGTTGCCTGGAGCGAGGGCGGGTGCGCTTCCGTCGCTCATGGGTGTGGTTACCTCAGGCCTGCCTGCACGGCGAGGCCTTCGTCCGTGATATCTATCAGCTGTCTCCCGGTGGTGTGCTTCGTCCCTCTCATCTTGAGGACCTCGAGGAACTTCCGCCTGACCTTCTCCTCCTCGGGATACGACAGCATGACGACACCGTCCACCATGTATGACTCCTGGCTGTGGGAGATGTCGTCGTATGAGAGCTCCGCGGTGATGATGGCCAGGCACTCGAAGGCCTTCAGATACGCGAAGAGCTCGTGCATGAACTCGCGCGTCTCGCCCCTCCACTGCAGCATGTCGGTCATGGGCGTTATCGGGTCTATGACTATCCTGACCGGGTGGTACTGCTCGATCTGCTTCTTGATCGTGCTCAGTATGTCGCTCGGGTTCTTCGCCAGGGTCGGGCCGATGTCGATGAAGTTGACCACGCCCTTCTCCACCAGCTGCTGGTCGTAGAACGAGAAGGACGACAGGAACCTCTGCACGAGCCACTGCGGCTCCGAGATGGCGGTTATGTACAACCCCTTCTCGCCCTCGCTCGCGCCGTGGAACAGGCTCTGGACGGCGAGGGTGGTCTTGCCAGTGCCGGGCTCACCCGCGACAAGGACAGCCGACGGGTACGGGAAACCTCCCTGCAACATGCCGTCCAGGCCAGGTATGCCGGTCGTCTTCCTGGTCATTCAGAGCACCTCGGAGTCTATGATGAAGACGCATCTGTCGTCGCCCTTCGAGACGCACTTGCGCTCGTGGCAGTACACGTCCTTGCCAGTCCGCTCCTCGAAGACCTTGGCGAGTATGCCCCTGAGCATGTGGCAAGTGGGGGAGTCCGCATTGGAAACCTCGATCGAACCGGAGACATTGATCGTGTCGCCCTCGAACGCTATATCGGCGACCCAACCCTCCTTGACGAGGGCGTCCCTGATCCTCGACAGGTCCGTGCCAGTCGCCTTGACCAGGCGACTGCCCATGATCCGGCCACTCCGGTAGAACATGCCGTGGGAGGCGAAGGTCATGACAGTCTCGTACAGCCTCTTTATCTCGACGAGCTCGTCCTTCCGCATCTTTATTGCGCGTTCTGGTGACTCCATAATGTCCACCTACAACAGGGATGCCGTCTATCAATAAGTCGGGACTTATACCTTTTGGTCTCGCTGTTGCTGGCAACGAGCCTCGCCTGGTCCTCCGCAAGACAGTTTAATCTAGCACGTCAGGCTAATGGGGGCCGTGATGGAAGTAGAGTCGAAGTACCGTTCCCCGGGGAACGAGAAGGTAGAGAAGGCGCTTGACAAACTCGGCGCGGAACTCATATGCGAGGACGACACCGAGGACGTGTACTTCCAGCACCCGGGCCGGGACTTCGGCAAAACTGACGAGGCGCTCAGGCTCAGGAAGAAGGGCGGGGGCTCCGAGCTGACATACAAGGGCCCCCGCATGAAACTCGAGCACACCAAGGCCAGGGAGGAGGTCACGCTGAGGACCGACGACCCTCTGGCCGCCCAGAGGATAGTCGAGAGGCTGGGGTTCAAGGAGTTCATGTCCGTCCGCAAGAAACGGAGGAACTTCAAGTACGACAAGATCAGGGTCGCCGTGGACGACGTCGAGGGGCTGGGAGAGTACGTGGAGCTGGAGCTGATCACCGAGGAGCCGAAGAGGGCCGAGGCGCTCATCGAGCAGATGAGGAAAGAACTCGCGCTGACCGACCTGGAACCGAAGACGTACCTGGAGCTCATCCTAGACAAGCGGACCAGGAGCGACGATAGATGATAGGGACGGCGCCGCCGGGGCCCTCCCGAGCGCGCCCCCTCCGCCTGACAGGGCTCCGGTCAGGCATCAGAGCTTGCTGATCTTGTCAGTTACGAACGACTTTATCGCGGGGTCGTCCGGGATTGTTATCGACTTCTTGTACTTCTCGCTGCCGTCAGGCAGGAAGTACCCCCTGGAGACCGAGATGAACTCACTGTCGCCCTCCTCGGTTATCGCCTTCTTCCGCGCAACTTCCAGGAAGTTGTTCTTGCCGAAAGGTATCTTCTCAGCACTCAGCGTCTCAAACCGCACCTTCGTTTGCTGTTCATCATCCATTTGGTGGCCTCCGTGAAGCAAGGCGTTGGCAAAACACTGTTCCGGCGATATAAAGGTTGGCGGGGAGCCCGCGACCCGCTGTGTTCGTCCCCGGCGCGCCAGTCCGCTTCAGCATCCTGGCCGTGCGCAAATCATAATATATCGAAGACGGGCTCTTTTGCGTGTGTCCGTCGCAGAGGGAGGCTCGCCCCAACCGTCACCGGACGAGTATTGTGGTCGATGTGGCTCCAGGATCCCGCCGCTTGGGATCTATTGTCCGAACTGCGGGGCGGTGAGGGTGTCACTGAGGGGCGGGGCCGCGCCGCAACAGGCTCAGCCGATCTATCCTGTCTGGGCGCAGCAGACGCCGCGACCACCGATCAGGAGGCCGCCGTCCTGGCGCCTGACCGTCAAGACCATACTCGCGTTCGGGATGCTGACGTTCGTCGCCCAGCTCATCATCAGCCTCGCCGCGCTGGTCTACGGTACGACCATCGTCCTCCCCGAGATAGTCGACTACAGCTACCCGCTGTACGTCGTCGCGCCGGTGCTGATAGTCATTGGTGAGATGGCGGGAGAGGTGTTGGGCGCGTACTACCTGCTCCTGGTCGTGGCCATCCTCGCGAGCGCGGCCTGGCTCTTCCTCACCAGCGCGAGGGGGTACCTGAAGGAACTCACGATGAAGGCCGAGTCGAGGAAGCACAGCGCCCTTTTCGACCTGTGCGGCCTGATGTTCGGAGTCCTGTTCCTCAACTATGTCATTATACTGATCGTCGGGGTGTTCTGGGGCGACCCTTCCCTCCCCACGGAGGGGTCGCAGCTCTGGCAGCTGCTGTTCCTTCTCGCCAACGCGTCCGTGTGGGAGGAGATCGTCGTGCGCGTGCTCCTGATCGGGGTCCCGCTCCTCCTGATAGACCTCCTGCGCCACTCGACCAAGACCAAGAAGTACAGGTACATCCTCGGAGGAGGGTTCACCTTCGGGGTGGCCGAGGTCGTCCTGCTCCTGGCGTCGTCCGCGCTGTTCGGCTTCGCCCACTACGACGGCTGGGGCGCGTGGAAGGTGTTCCCGTCCTCGGTCGCCGGGCTAGCGTTCGGGTACATGTTCCTGAAACACGGGCTCCCGTCCGCCATCATGCTGCATTTCGGGTTCGACTACCTCTCGATGCCGACGGAGGTGTTCGTCCAGGGCCCGGGGATGGGGGCGCTCATCCTTCTCGGGTTCGCGCTCATCGCGTGGGCGGCCATGGGCGCGGTGTTCTTCGGGTACTACCTGACCCGGATGGTCGAGTTCGTGACGAAGAAGAAGTACTTCGAGGAGCGGCCGCCGGTGCCTGTCATGTACCCTAGCTACTACACGTACAGGTACGTTCCACCGGAGCCCCAATGGCAGCAACCCCCGCCGGCCCCGCAAGAGCGGCAGGGACAGGGGCCTCAGGGGGCGGGTCCGGTGGTCTCCCAGGCGCCTCCTGGCTTCGCGGGGTTCTTCGTGTGCCCTGTCTGCGGACATACCGGCGCGCGCTGGATGGACGGCAAGTTCCAGTGTCTAAGGTGCGGGGCCGTCGTGTAGGAGCCTCTCCAGAATGGCCTTGCTCCTGACTCCCTGCGGCAGGTCCGTCGACTCGATCACGATGTTGCCCTTGTAGGACGACCTCAGGACGGAGACGACCTTCTCGAGGTCGGCCGTGCCGTCGTCGATGACGTTATGCTGGTCCCACTGCCCTTCGTGATTGTGAAGGTGGACGTTCCTGAACCTGGAGACGTGCCGCTACATGTTGTCCACCTCTCCCGCCGTGTTCGCGTGGCCCAGGGCGAAACACATCGACGCGCTCGTGCCTTCGAGGGCCGCCGCGAGTTCGTGCGCCTTCGTGCAGGTCGCGTTTATGTTGGCGGGAAGGTTCTCCACCGCCATCACGACACCGTGCTCCTCCGCGAACGGGGCCAGCTCCTGTATGGACCTGCGGGTCATGT
>JBFXGF010000048.1:0-8628 GCA_050178275.1 Thermoplasmata archaeon
ATTCAACGCCGGACAACTCACCAGGAGCGACGGTTACATGAAGGCCAGGTTGACGATCTTGCCTGATTTTCCGAGAGGTGGTGCATGGCCGTCGTCAGTTCGTACCGTAAGGCGTTCTCTTAAGTGAGATAACGAACGAGACCCTCGCTGCTAATTGCCACCCCCTCCGCGAGGAGGGGAGCACATTATCGGGACCGCTGGCGCTAAGCCAGAGGAAGGAGAGGTCAACGGTAGGTCAGTATGCCCCGAATCTCCTGGGCTACACGCGCGCTACAAAGGCTGGGACAATGGGCCCCTATGCCGAAAGGCAACGGCAATCCCGAAACCCAGCCGTAGTTCGGATTGAGGGCTGTAACTCGCCCTCATGAAGCTGGATTCCGTAGTAATCGCGTGTCAACATCACGCGGTGAATATGCCCCTGCTCTTTGCACACACCGCCCGTCAAACCATCCGAGTTGGGTCCAAGTGATGATGCCTCTGATTGGGGCGTTAGAACTTGGGTTCAGCAAGGGGGGTTAAGTCGTAACAAGGTATCTGTAGGGGAACCTGCAGATGGATCACCTCCTACGCAAACACGGAGGGGAACTACCCCTCCAACCGAGCGTCGGCAAGGTACCAAGCACCTAAGACTCGGTCTGCCATCGAACAACCATCATCAATTTTTCATTCTACTCGATCAGCGCTAGCCCTGTCGCGAAAAGGGGCGTCTGAAGGCGTCAATCGAGGCGCTCATGTACAGAAAACGGGGGGAACGCGTCACGTGCGCGCGCGCTCGCACCGTTCGCGGTCCCCGGCAGGTTCCGCGGAGCGCGCGTGCCGCACCCGCGCGCAGGGGAGACCGCGCGTACCGGTCCCCGCCCGTCCGTCGACGGCCGCGGCGTGTCGGTCGAATCCCGGTCGCGAACGTCGGACGTCGTTCGGAAGATTTTCGAAGACCGGCAACATGTTTTCGAGAGGAGTCGCCAATGTTTTTATAGCACGGCTGGATACCTCAGCCTGCGCGTGTCATCCGCAGGACTGGCGGCGTCCGCTGGCTCCCGCGTGAAATGGTAGTATCTAGGACTTTGAGGAAGAGATACCATGATGATTTTGAAGATGAAGAAGGAGGACCTCCCGGCGTTCCTCGAGAGCGTCAAGGAGTGGGGGGAGCTGTGGGGTCCGACCACGAAGGAGGGGAAGACGTCCTACACGAGGGTGGACTCGCTCTCGCAGATGGACCTGAAGGCGACGAGGACCGTGATCCCGCCGAAGAAGTTCCTGTACCCGCCGAGGTTCACGATGTTCGACTTCGACGAGGAGGGCTTCGTCGAGAGGACCGGGGACGTCCCGAAGAGGATACTGTTCGGGCTGCACCCGTGCGACGTGCACGGGATACTGATCATGGACAAGCTGTTCCTGGAGACCTACAAGGACCCGTACTACGCCGAGAGGAGGGAGAAGACCCTGCTCCTGGGCCACAGCTGCATACCGGACGACAAGTGCATGTGCTTCGCGACCAACACCGACTTCGTCGCGGAGGGGTTCGACCTGTTCTTCACCGACCTGAAGATGTTCTACCTGGTCTGGGTCGGCTCCAGCAAGGGGCACGACCTCGTCAGGGCGAAGGCGGACCTGTTCAGCAGGAACCTCGATAAGAACGACATCCTGAACTACACGGAGTACAGGAAGTGGAAGGTCGCCCAGTTCAAGGCCAAGATAGACCTGACCGGGATGCCCGACATATTCGAGCTGGGGTACAACAGCCCGATCTGGGACGAGCTGGCCGAGAAGTGCCTCTCGTGCGGGCAGTGCTCGATGGTGTGCCCGACCTGCAACTGCTACAACGTCGTGGACGAGGTCGAGCTCGGCACCGCGGAGGGCACCAGGGACAGGTTCTGGGACAGCTGCATGTTCCGCGAGTACTCACTGGTCGCCGGGGGCCACAACTTCCGGGAGAAGAGGGCGGACAGGCTGAGGCTCTGGTACACACACAAGCTGCAGGCGTTCATAGGCGAGTTCGGCAAGCCCGCGTGCGTGGGCTGCGGAAGGTGCGTCGCGACTTGCCCGGTCGACATCAACGTGGCGACCGTCTCGACGGCGCTGAAGGAGCAGGAGGTGGGCAAGTGAGGAAGATGTGCGTTGTGCTGGACGAGAGGGAGGTCCAGGAGAACCCGTTCCAGCCGGACATGTGGAGGATCGTGCGGAGGTACCCGCTCACGAGCGATGTCAACTTCTACCAGGCGAGGCCGGTCGATGTCGACGAGGCGCTCAAGATGAGGTACATGCCCGGGCAGTTCGTCATGCTGTCCATACCGGGCGAGGGCGAGGCCCCGTTCTGCATATCGTCGACGCCCTCGAGGCCCGGGCTGGTGGAGTTCTGCATCAGGAAGATGGGGACGCTCACGAGCTCGCTCTTCGAGCTCAAGGAGAACCAGACCGTGGGCATCAGGGGCCCGTACGGCAACTGGTTCCCGCTGGACAAGATGGAGGGCAAGGACATCATGATAGTCGCGGGCGGCATGGGGGTCGCGCCCCTGAGGTCGCTCCTGCTCTACATCCTGGACAACAGGGACAAGTTCGGCAAGGTCACATACCTGCACGGGGCGAAGAACCCCGGCGAGATGCTGTTCAGGGACGAGTTCTTCCAGCTCAAGGAGCGCGAGGACCTGAACTGCCTCCTGACGGTGGACAAGGACGACACGGGCAAGTGGACCGAGAGGACCGGGCTCATCACGACGCTCTTCAAGGAGCTGGGCCCGATCGACGCGAAGAACACCTACGCGGCCGTGTGCGGCCCGCCCATCATGTACAAGTTCGTCATGGAGCACCTGGTGAAGCTCGGGATACCGAAGCACCAGATACTCATGACCCTGGAGAGGAGGATGAAGTGCGGCGTCGGCAAGTGCGGACACTGCGCGGTGGAGTACCTGTACACATGCATAGACGGACCGGTGTTCTCATGGTGGGACGTTCTCCACATGAAGGAGCTCATAGGGAGGGGTGCAAGTGACAAGACCATCGCCTAAGATCGGGATATACGGTTTCACGGGCTGCGCGGGCGACCAGCTCATGATCCTCAACTGCGAGGACCAGCTCGTGGACCTGTTCGGAGCGACGGAGATTCGGTCGTTCGTGATGGCCAAGAGCGACAACCACGAGGGCGAGCTGGACGTCGCGCTCGTCGAGGGCTCCATCTCCACGGAGGCGCAGCTGAAGCACCTCAAGGACATCAGGGAGCGCTCGAAGGTACTGATAGCGATAGGCACATGCGCCTGCTGGGGAGGCCCCCAGGCCATGAGGCTCGGGGACGGCAAGTTCGAGGAGCGCTACAAGAAGGTCTACGGGAACGCGAAGATCACGGTCTCGAAGGCCATCGAGGGACAGCCCCTGGAGGCCTTCGTCAAGGTCGACATGAAGATACCGGGCTGCCCGATCGACAAGCAGGAGTTCCTCAGCGCGGTCTCGAAGCTCGTGGCCGGGAAACACCCGTACCTGCTCAAGTCGCCCGTGTGCCTCGAGTGCAAGTGGAAGGAGAACAAGTGCCTGCTCCTGGAGGGCAAGTTCTGCGCCGGCCCGCTCACGAAGGGCGGCTGCGGGGCGGTCTGCCCGTCCCACAACCTGCCATGCGTGGGCTGCTGGGGCCCGACCGACGACCTCAACGTGAGCGCCGAGTACGACCTCCTGAAGGAGAAGGGGTACGACCCTGAGGAGATCATCACCAAGATACGCAAGTTCGGGGGCTCTGGCGTGATAGAGCTCGTCAAGGACCTCGAGAAGAAAGGGGTGAAGAAATGACGGAACTCAACGTGCACTCGCTCGCAAGGGTCGAGGGACACGGCGGCATAACCGTCACGCTGGACGGCAAGAAGGTCAAGAGTGTCACGCTGGACATACACGAGGGGCCGAGGCTCATAGAGCAGCTCGTCAGGGGCATGAAGCCCGAGGACGACGTGAACACGGTCCCGAGGATATGCGCCATATGCACGCTCTCGCACAAGTTCGCGGCCATCCGGGGCATGGAGAAGGCGCTCGGCATCACGCCGCCCGAGAAGGCGCACCTGACGAGGGAGCTGATGATGCTCGGCGAGAACATCGAGAGCAACTCGCTCCACACGATGCTGCTGGCGCTTCCGGACTATCTCGGCTACCCGTCCGCCGTCGCCATGCTGAACGACTACACGGACGACGTGAAGAGGGCCCTGAAGCTGAAGAAGTTCGGCAACCACGTCATGGAGGTCACGAGCGGAAGGATCGTCCACGGCGAGAACCCGATCATCGGGGGCTTCGGGAAGTACCCGGGCAAGAAGGCCCTCGAGGACATCAAGGCCAGGTCGCGCGAGATGGTCCCCGACGTGAAGAGGGTCGTCGAGCTCTTCGCGGGCATAGACATGCCGAAGTACGCGGAGGTCGACAAGGACAAGGTCTTCATGTCGGTTGACGCGCCGAAGGACAGGTTCCACATGTACGGCGACCGGACGCTCATATCGAACGGCAAGGACTTCGATGTCGAGGATTACAAGAAGTACACGAACGAGAGGGTCGTCGCCCACTCGTTCGCGAAGAGGTCCCTGTACAACGAGAAGACCTTCATGGTCGGCGCGAACGCCAGGATGGTCAACATGGGCAAGAGGCTCAAGGGCGAGGCGGCGGACCTGCTCAAGGAGCACTACGACAAGGCGTGGCTCAGGAACCCGCTGTACAACAACCTCGCGCAGGCCATAGAGCTCGTCTGGGCCATGGAGAGCCTGCCGGAGGCGTGCGACAAGGTCATGTCGATGGACGACCCACCGCACGAGCAGCCGACGAGGCTCACTGGCTCGGGCACGGGCGCGGTCGAGGCGCCGAGGGGGACGCTGTACCACCACTACGAGCTCAAGGACGGGCTCGTCGACCTGGCGGACATCATCACGCCCACGGCTCAGAACCTGGACGACGTCGAGATACACCTGAAGCTCGTTGCCGAGAGGATGCTCGCCGAGGGCAAGGGGACCGACGAGGTCCGGCTGGGCCTCGAGATGGTCGCGAGGGCGTATGACCCATGCATAAGCTGCGCTACACACCTGGTGACCCTGAAGAGGGCCTGAGGGCGGCCCTCGAGGGCATGGCGGGCCCCGGGCCCGTCTACGTCCTCGGGCTCGGTTACGTCGACAAGGCCGACGACGGCGCGGGCGTGCTAGTGGCGGAAACCCTTCAGAAAACCTTTCCTCAGTTCTCATTCTCCGAGCACGACGGCGTCGAGGGCACCGTCCTCGACATATCCGAGAGGGACGGACCCGGGACGGTGTTCTTCGTGGACGCGACGGACATCGGCTCCGCCCCCGGCACGGTCCTCGTGGTCCCCAGGGATGACATCAAGGAGACCGAGATCTCCACGCACAGGGTGACGGTGGCGCTCATGGCGTCCGTCCTCGAGCGGGGGGGCAAGCGGTCCGCCGTGGTCTGCGTCCAGGTCAAGTCGCTGGAGTTCAGGGGGGCCGTGTCCCCCGAGGTCTCGACGGCGTCGGACTCGCTCGTCCGCGCGTTCACGGGGATGATGCGAGGCAGGAACTTCTGAATCCAGACAACGGCCCCGCGGTTCTGTCAAGAGTCGGGTGGTAACCCTTCTAACCACTTCGACAGGTGACTCGTCCCGTTCGGCTCCGGCCGTACGCCCCTCACGGGGTCGCAGAGGGCCATCATCACGTCATGCCGGGACGCGCCGGGGCTGAACCATAAGCCCCCTGCCGCCCTGTCGCGGGCGGCTGGTAGCGGCGGGCCAGCAGGTCCCAGAGGTGACTCGAAGACACCGTCCGGGGTGGCTGGGACCGAGCGCGCGCCCATTCGGGAATAAGGATTCCTCCCACATGTCGGGCGCGACACGCCGCCTGCGGGGCCGGCCTCACCGGCCCGCGCGAAAGCCTCTTCGGGCATGAGGAGACCGATCATGGTGCTGGGTCTTTGCGCTTCGCCCTACATGCAGCACCCGACTTTATACAGAACCCGGCCCCGCAAACCTTTATGTTGGGCTATCTCATATTCCGGTTCCCGTGAGACAAACATGAAGGTTATTCTCGTCTCCGGAGGGGTTTTATCGGGCCTGGGAAAGGGCATCACGGCGTCGTCCATAGGTTGTGTCCTGAGGGCCCGTGGCGTCAAGGTCACCGCGATGAAGATAGACCCGTACCTCAACTTCGACGCAGGGACCCTGAACCCGTTCGAGCACGGCGAGGTCTTCGTGCTCGACGACGGGGGCGAGGCGGACCTCGACCTCGGCAACTACGAGAGGTTCCTGGACGCGAACCTGACGAGCGACCATGTGATGACCACCGGAAAGGTGTACGGGAGCGTCATAGAGAAGGAGAGGCAGGGCAACTTCCTCGGCAAGACCGTCCAGATCATACCGCATATCACGAACGAGATCAAGTCGATGATATCCAACGTCGGCATCAAGTCGGGCGCCGACGTCGTGCTGGTCGAACTCGGCGGAACCGTGGGTGACATCGAGTCGATGCCCTATCTCGAGGCCGCGAGGCAGATGCACTCCGAGATGGGGGACCAGAACGTCATCTTCGTCCACACGACCCTCGTGCCCACCCTGGGACCCCAGAGCGAGCAGAAGACGAAACCGACGCAGCACTCGGTCAAGGAGCTCAGGAGCATAGGCATCCAGCCGAACGTGATAGTCGCCAGGTGCGAGCGCCCGCTGGACGACAGCGCGAGGAGGAAGATAGCGCTGTTCTGCGACGTCCCTCTCGAGGCGGTGATAAGCGCCCCGAACGCGAAGTCGATCTACCAGGTCCCGATCTTCCTCGAGGAACAGGGCCTGACGGACTACCTGCTCGCGAGGATGGGCATCGACAAGCCCAAGAACGGGCTCAAGGAATGGCGGGGTTTCCTCGACAAGGTCATGAAACCCCAGCACAGCGTGAAGATACTGCTCGTCGGCAAGTACATGGACCAACGGGACTCGTACATGAGCCATTACGAGGCATTGACCCATGCGGGGGCGGAGCTAGACACGCGCGTGGAGTTCCTCAGGATCGAGGCGGAGGAGATAAACAAGGAGGAGTCCCAGAGGACCCTGGCGGAGGCGGACGGGATACTCATCCCGGGCGGCTTCGGCTCGAGGGGCGTCGAGGGCAAGATGGTGGCGATCAAGTACGCCCGCGAGAACGGGGTGCCCTTCCTCGGGGTGTGCCTGGGATTCCAGCTCGCGACCGTCGAGTACTCCAGGAACGTCCTCCATATGCACGACGCGAACAGCACCGAGTTCGACTCGCACACATCACACCCCGTGATAGACCTGCTCCCCGAGCAGAAGAACGTGACCAAGATGGGCGGCTCGATGAGGCTGGGGGCGCAGCAGGTCCTGATAGAGAAGGGGTCCAAGGCCGATGGACTCTACGGCGCGACCGATGTCATGGAGAGGCACAGGCACAGGTACGAGGTCAACCCGCACTACATAGACACGCTCCAGGAGAAGGGGATGAGATACACCGGCAGGTCCCCCGACGGCAAGAAGATGGAGATACTGGAGCTGGACGGGCACCCGTTCTTCGTCGGGTCACAGTTCCACCCGGAGTTCAAGTCGAGGCCACAGAGACCGGCCCCGATGCATTTCGGGCTCGTCAGGGCGGCGCTGGAGTTCTCGAAGAAGAGAGCCTAGGCGGCCTTTGTGGCCGCCGTGGCGTCCTCAGGGCCCGCCTTGGGCAGCATCACTTTGAACACCGAGCCCTTGGAGAAGTCGCCTCGGACCCTGTCCTCGACCCATATCCGGCCCTGGAACTTCTCCACTATGGTTCCCACGATCGACAGGCCCAGCCCGAAGCCCTTGACGCCCGTGGCCCCGGTCGCGAACCGCTCGAACACCGTCTGCTTCCTGTCGTCCGGCACGCCCCTCCCACGGTCCGTCACGGATATGACCCAGAACTCGCCCCTCGAGTCCTTCACCTCGCCGACGGTGACCTCGACCCTGACGACCTTGGCGCTGTCGAACTTGGCCGCGTTCATGATGATGTTCAGGAAGAGGTCGTTGATGTAGCCGTTCGCCCTCACGAAGTGCGTGCCCTTGGCCAGGTTGGGGACCACCTGGATGGTCCTCTCCGCCGATGACTTCGACACCGCGTGAACGGCGCTCACGATGGGCTCGTGGATGTCCCACACGGTGTAGTCGTCCTCCGACATCGACCGGACCTTCGCGAGCTTGCGTATGTTGTCTATCACCCTCGCGTTGTTCTTGACCTGGACCAGTGCCTTCTCGGCGTACTTCTTCTGCCCCTCGTCCAACCTCTTGTCCTGGAGGAGCAGCTCGATGTACCCCATTATGCCCTGGTTGAAGTTGTTGATGTCGTGTGTCATGAGGTCGTTCAGGAGGGCTATCTCGTTGACGGCCAGCACCTGTCGCTCATACAGCCTCGAGTTCTCGAGTCCTATCGACGCGATGCCCGCGAGGACCTCCAGCACGTCTATCTGCTCCCCCGTGGGCGTCTTGAGGTCCACGGGCTCATCGACCAACAGGTAGCCGATCAGACGGCCGCTCCTGTCGTTGAGGGCGAACAGGAGCATGTCCCGCTCATGCCATGCGTCCGGCGCCGCCCTCGGCAACGTCGCGAGCTCCGGGTGCGCGATGAAGTCGAACGCCTCGATCCCGTAATCCTGGTCCTCGAAGCG
>JBFXGF010000049.1:0-8569 GCA_050178275.1 Thermoplasmata archaeon
TCCAGGTCGCCAGTAATCAACCTATCCGGCGAATCGGGAAAAAGATATTACTACCACCGACCTGTTCCGCCCACCAGAGGCTGGCGCGCAGATGTCTAAGATCACCATGGCCCAAGGGGCCGGCGGAGAGAGGATGCAGGAGTTCATCCGCGAGTTCGTGCTGAAGGAGATGGACCACGACTACGGGGAGATCCCTCTCGGCGCTTTGGACGACGCGGCGGTCTTCGACGGGATCGTCTTCACGACTGACACGTACACTGTCAAACCGTTGATATTCCCAGGCGGGAACATAGGCGGTCTCGCGGTCGCGGGGACCGTGAACGACCTATCGGTGATGGGCGCGACCCCTATCGCCCTCTCATGCGCGATGGTCATCCAGGAGGGGTTCCCCACGGAGGACCTCCACACGATCATGAAGAGTCTGAGCACCGCCGCCAGGTCGGCGGGCGTCAGGGTGGTCACAGGCGACACCAAGGTCGTGGAGAAGGGCGCCGTCGACGGCCTGTTCATCAACACGAGCGGCGTGGGCAGACGTTCGCCGCACCTCGACCACAACATCTCCGAGGTCCGCAGGTCCAGGGAGTACGAGTGGGAATGGCCGAACGACTCCGGCGTCGCGGACAAGGACGTGATCATCGCGTCCGGCCCGATTGGGAACCACGGCGTCGCCCTGTTATCGTTCAGGGAAGGCTACGGGTTCGACACGGTCGTGAAGAGTGACGCGG
The DNA here is from genome assembly GCA_050178275.1 of Thermoplasmata archaeon. GTDB lineage: Archaea > Thermoplasmatota > Thermoplasmata > UBA10834 > UBA10834 > UBA9653. The sequence continues at coordinate 726 of JBFXGF010000049.1, forward strand.
CCCCGTTGAACCACATGATCGCCGAGGCGCTCAAGGTCGGGGGCGTGACATCCATGAAGGACCCGACCAGGGGCGGCCTGGCGAACCTGCTCAACGAGTGGGCCGAGAAGTCCTCCGTCGGGATAAGGGTCCGGGAGGAGGACATACCGATGGACGAGCCCGTCGTGGCCGCCTGCGACATGCTCGGCATAGACCCGTTCGAGATAGGCAACGAGGGGAAGATCATATTCGCGGTGGTCCCTGAGAAGGCCCAGGACGTCCTGAGGGCGATAAGGTCCGTGCCCGAGGGGGCGAGGGCCGCGATCATAGGCGAGGCGTCAAGGGATGTGCGCGGCGTGATGATGGAGACGCACACCGGCGGCAAGAGGGTGATGGAGCCACCCGTGGGCGACCCCGTCCCGAGGATCTGCTAGCCGTCACGTCTCACGAACTCGCGCTCTATCATGTCAACTATCGCCGGCAGGCTGGCCGACACTCTCGGGGTGAGTCCCTCGTGGAAGAACTCCACCTCCTCGGCCTCTATCGCGACGAAGAAGATCTCCTTGGGCATCCTCTCGGGCACGACCTGCCTCCCCATCGCCAGCGCGGTCGCGATGTTGAACCCGTGTGGGGACGTCCCGTGCACGGACCTCTTGAAGTCCTCCTCCGCCATGATGTAGTGGTCGCCCGGGGTGCCACCCTCGGTCTGTATCGCGTCGACGATCACGACCCTGTCGAAGTCGAGGACCATGTCGAGCAGCTCCAGCCCGCTGGCCGGGAGCTCCTCTATCTCCACGCCCGGGAGCCCGCGCTCGAGGAGCATCCTCGCGGCGTATATGCCGACGCCGTCGTCCGACAGTATCGGGTTCCCGACGCCTACGATCAGTGTCTTCACGGTCAAGGATAACGCCTCATGGTAATTCATCGTGTCTGGGCGGGGAAATCAAATGCCCGAGGGGCTTCCGCCCCTCGTTCTGGTTTTCAGAAGTTCCTGAGGGTCTTGGCTATCGAGCCGTCTGCCTTCCTGACGGTCACCTCGAGCGCCGGCCCGCCGTTGAGCGAGTGCGTGCCACATGAGTTGCACGGGTCGTAGCACCTGAAGGCCATCTCGACCTTGTTCAGCAGCCCCTGCGATATCTCGCCCTTGTGTATGAGCGCCTTGGCCGCCTGGATCACGCTCGTGTTCATGGCGGCGTAGTTGTTGGTCGTCGCCACGATCATGTTGATCTTCGTGCACAGGCCGTCCTTGTCGGACGCGTAGTGGTGTATGAGGGTGCCCCTCGGCGCCTCCGTGATGCCCACGCCCTCCTTCGGCGGGTTCCACGGGCCCCTGATGTCGTCGCTCGTGATGCTCTTGTCGCTCGCGAGCTCGTACATGCGCTCGGCCGCGTGCAACAGCTCGATCACGCGCGCCCAGTGGAACGCGAGCGTGTGGTGCACGGGCCCCTTGACCCCTAGGTCCCTGAAGGTCTTCTTGAACACCTCGTACTCCTTCTGCGCGAGCGGGGTCGTGTACCCCTCGCAGACGTTGATCCTGCCTAGGGGGCCCACCCTGTAGATGCCGCTCGACGGGCCGGTGACGAAGCCCTTCCACCCGACGCTCTTCAGGTAGGGCATCTTCATGTATGTCCACGGCTCGACGTGCTCCGCGATGATGTCCAGGTACTCGCTGGGCTTGAACTTCACGACCTGCTTGCCCTCCTGGTCGACCACGCGCACGTCCCCGTCGTAGAACTGGCTCTTGTTGTTCTTGTCGACCATGCCCATGTAGTAGGTCTCGAGGTAGTACGCGTCCTGGTTCAGTACGAGGCCCATGTAGTCCTTGTTCCCAAGGACGAGGTCGTGGACCAGCTTGACGGTGAACTTGCCGAACTCGATGCACGACTTCCCCATCATCTCCATCTGGGCGCGTTCCTCTTCGCTGATCTGTTTCGAGACCCCGCCAGGCAGGCCGAACACGGGGTGCGTCGCCCTGCCCCCGACGATCTCCTGCACCTTCTGGCCGTACGAGCGGTGCTTGATGACCTCGGCCCCGATGGGCACTCCCACGGCGTCCACGACCCCCAGGATGTTCCTCTTGCTCGGGGGCGCGGACGGCCCGAGCACGAAGTCAGGCGCCGCGAGCGCGTAGAAGTGCGCTATGTGGCTGTGCGTGTACTGTCCCATGTAGAACAGCTCCCTGAGCTTCTTCGCGGTGGCCGTCGGCTCCGCGCTGAACACGGCGTCCAAGGCCTTCGTGGACGCTATGTGGTGGGCCGCCGGGCACACGCCGCAGAGCCTGTTCGTCAGCACGGGCAGCTCCTGCACATGCCTCCCGATGCAGAACCTCTCGAAGCCCCTGAGCTCCGGGATCTGCATGTAGGCGTTGGAGACCTCACCCGCGTCGTCGAGGAATATCTCTATCTTCCCGTGTCCCTCGAGCCTCGTGATGGGGTCTATCGTTATCTTCTTCTCCTTCGTCTTCACTGGCGTGTCGTTCACGATCGGTCCTGCCATGTCCTGTCACCCCTTCCTCTTCCGCTCCTTCACGGTCCTCCTCAGCGGGGACTTCGGGAGGGTGAACGCGTAGAACGTCCCGAGCGGGTCCTTGACCTGCATCATCATTTCCATGATCTGCTCCTCATTTAGCTTTGACTCCGAATCCGTGATGTTGAGGATGGACGAGACCGCGCTCAACATGCTCGCCCCCTGGTCCGTCACGGCCTTGGTCGGGCCCATGCAGCCCCTGCAGGGCATGTTCGCCTTCGGGCACATCGCGCCGCACCCGGCCCTGGTGGCCGGCCCCAGGCATATGATGCCCTGGTCCAGCAGGCACTTCTTCGGGTCCGCCTTGATCTCGTACGACTGGTAGATCTTGTCAATGCGCCTGTTCTTCTCGACCCTCTCCCTCGGGCACTCGTCGCACAGGGTCTTGTCGCTCGCTATGACCGTGCCCTTCGGGGGCAGCGGCGCCCCCTCCGTCACGTGCTTCACGACCAGGTCGACCGCCAGGGCGATCAGGTTCGTCGTCGGAGGGCAGCCAGGCATGAAGTAGTCGACGTCCACGACCTGGTCCAGCGTCTTCACGTCGTCGTAGAAGACCGGCAGCTCGAGCTCCCCCTCGGGCACCTTCGTGTGCGGCTGCGGGTATACCCCTGCCTTGTTGTCCGTGGACTGGGTGTCCTTGTACACCGTCTGGAAGACCTCCTCCCTGTTGGTGACGTTGCCCAGGCCGGGCGTCCCCCCGAAGCACGCGCACGAGCCGAAGCTGATCAGCACCACCGACTTCTGCCTCAGCACCTTCGCCACGTGCTCGTTCTCGCTGTTCCTGATGGCCCCGTTGTAGAACGAGACCGTGATCGACTTGTCCGGCATCTGCTCCACCTCGTGGAGCTTGCCGTCGAACCCTATCGGCCAGAACACGACCTCGGCTATCGCGTGCACGTCCAGTATCTTCGCGTCGATGTCCAGCAGGGCGACGTCGCATCCTCCGCACCCCGCTCCCCAGTACTGCGCGATCTTGATCTTCTCCGCCATTTCAGTTCACCTCTCCAGCACCTGTCTTCTTCAGCAAGGCCGCGTACTGAGGCGACTGGCCCTTCATCCCCGCCTGCTCGATGAGCCTCCACTTCTTGAGGGCGATGATGTGCCTGACGACCTCCGGCTTCGAGATGCCCGTCGCGTCGTGCAGCTCGTGCACGGTCTTCGGGGCCCGCTCCATCTGCATGAGGAGCGAGTTCCTCTCCAGTTCCACCGCCGCAGCCTTCTGCACGATGAAGCTGTACCTCGCGTCCGTGATCGCCTCGCCGAAGACGTTGCCCGTGGTCGTAAGCTGCCCCTTCTTGCCCAGGAGCCACCTGACCCGCTCGCCCTCGACGGTCCTTCTAGCCGCCTCTATCCTGGCCTTCCTGTCCATCCTCATTCACCACCTCTGATCGGTGATGGTCCAAGTTCGTTGATCGTCTCGGTGAACTCCGTGATGGTCTTCTGGAACTTCTCGCCCTCGCCGGCGGAGATCCACTCGAGCCTCAGCCTGTCCGGGTCGTACCCGAACTGCTGTATCAGCATCTTCAGGAGCGCGATCCTCCTGCGGGTCCTGTAGTTCCCGCCTATGTAGTGGCAGTCCGCCGGGTGGCACCCCGCCACGAGTATGCCGTCCGCGCCCTTCTTGAACGCCCTCAGGACGAACTCCGGGTCCACACGGGCCGAGCACATGACCCTGATGACCCTGAAGTACGGGGGCATCTGGAGTCTGCTCACGCCCGCGAGGTCGGCGCCCGCGTACGAGCACCAGTTGCAGCAGAACACCAGTATCTTCGGCTCGAACCCGTGCTCTCCAGCCCCATGCGCGCCCTTCGCCTCGCTGCTCATCACTTCACCTCCTGCTTCTTCGGCTGCTCAAGCGCAGCGTCTATCATCGCGAGTATCTGCTCGTCCCTGAAGCCCTTCTGTGTCAGCGCCCCGGAGGGGCACGCGCCGACGCAGGCCCCGCAGCCCTTGCACAGGCCCACATTGACGCTCACCATCCTCTTCTCCGGGTCGTCCTTGTGGGCCACGATCTCGAGCGCCTTGTACTCGCAGGTCGGCACGCATATGCCGCAACCGTTGCACAGGCTCTCGTCGACGCTGGCCACTATGCCCTCGGCCTCGAGCGTGGTCTTGGACAGGACCGTCATGGCCCTCGACACCGTCGCCAGGGCCTGGGAGATGCTCTCGTCCACGAACTTCGGCCCGTGGGACAGGCCCGCGAGGTACACGCCCTCCGTGGCGAAGTCGACCGGCCTCAGCTTCATGTGCGCCTCGAGGAAGAACCCCTCCTTGGTCAGGGGGACCTTGAGCATCGGCGCGAGCTCCTCGGCCTCCTTCTGCGGCCTCGTGCCGGACGCGAGGACCAGGTAGTCAGGCCTCAGCACCAGCTCCTTGCCGGTGTCCTCCTCCGTGACCCTCACCTCGAGCTTCCCGGCCTTCTCCTCGGCGACGGGCTTCTTGTCGTCGTCGAACCTGACGAACTTGACGCCCTTCTGCGAGGCCTCCTTGTAGTACCTCTCCCTGAATCCGTAGGTCCTGATGTCTCTGAACAGGACATACACGTCGGCCTCCGGGTCCCTCTCCTTGAGCTTTATGGCCGCGGTCATGGTGCCCGTGCAGCACACGCGCGAGCAGTTCGGGTGGTCGCCCTCCCTGGAGCCGACGCACTGGATGAACACGAACGACTTGCCCTTCGCCTCGCCCTTCTTGAGCGCCTCCTTGAACTCGAGCAGGGTCTTGACGTTCTTGTTCTTGCCGTACAGGTACTCGCCCTCGGGCTTGTACTCCTGACCTCCCGTGGTCAGTATCACGGCGCCGTGTTCGATCTCCTTGCCGTCCGACAGCGCGGTCTTGAAGCTGCCCACGTACCCGTCTATGTTCTTGACCCTGGTCCCGAGGTACACCGTGATGTTCTTCTCGGCCTTGACCTCGGCCTCGAGCCTCTTCACGTGCTCCATCGGGTCGTCCCCGGACGGCAGGTAGTGCAACTTCCTCAGGTTGCCCCCGAGCTCCTTCTCCTTCTCGACCAGGTGGACCTTGACGCCCTGCCTCGCAAGCTCGATCGCGGCGGTCATGCCGCTCACGCCACCGCCGATGACCAGGGCCTGCTGGTTCACCTTGAGTGTGAGGTTCTCGAGCGGTTCCAGGAGCATGGACTTCGCGACGGCCATCCTGACGAGGTCCTTGGCCTTCCTCGTGGCGGCCTTCGGCTCGTGCATGTGTATCCACGAGCACTGGTCCCTGATGTTGGCCATCTCGAACAGGTACGCGTTGAGGCCCGCCTCCTTGATGGTGTTCTGGAAGAGCGGCTCGTGCGTCCTGGGCGTGCAGCTCGCGACCACGACCCTGTTCAGCTTGTGCTCCTCGACCTTGCCCTTGATGCGTTCCTGGGCGTCCTGGGAGCACGTGTACAGGTTCTGCTCGGCGTACACGACGCCCGGGAGGGTCTTCGCGTACTCCATCACCTCGGGGACGTTCACTACGCCGCCGATGTTGATGCCGCAGTGACAGACGAACACGCCTATGCGCGCCTCCTGCCCCGTCACGTCCTTCTCCTTCGGGTACTCCTTCTTGGTCACCAGGGTGCCCCTGGCCGAGGCGATCTCCGTGCCGGCCTTGGCCGCCGCCCCGCTGGCCTCCGCGACCGTCATGGGTATGTCCTTCGGGGACGAGAACGCCCCGCTCACGAACACACCCGGCCTCGAGGTCTCCACGGGCGTGAACACGCCGGTCTGGCAGAACCCGTCGTCGTTCAGCCTGAACTTCATGACCCGGCTCAGCGTCTCCGCGTCCGCCGCTGGCGTCAGGCCGACCGCGAGCACCACTAGGTTGAAGACCTCCTCCTTGGGCTCGCCGTTGTCGGTGTACTTGAGTATGAGGTTCCTGGTCTTCGGGTCCTCGTTGACTGCGGCGATCCTCGACCGGACGAACCTGATGCCGTACTCGTTCTTCGCGCGGTTGTAGTACTCGTCGAACTCCTTGCCGAACGCCCTCAGGTCCATGTAGAATATCGAGGGCTTGATGTTCCCGCCGTGCTCCTTGGCGATGATGGCCTCCTTGACGGAGTACATGCAGCAGACGCTGGAGCAGTACTCGTTCCCGCACTGCTCGTCCCTGGAGCCGACGCACTGTATGAACGCGACCTTCTCGGGTATGTCGCCGTCCGAGGGCCTCAGGACCGCGCCGAAGTACGGCCCCGTGGCGCTCAGCATCCTCTCGAACTCGATGCTCGTGACCACGTTCTTGTACACGCCGTAGCCGTACTCGGGCTTCAGGCGCGCGTTGAACTCCTCGAACCCTGGCGAGACTATGATCGAGCCGACGTTTATCTCGAACACCTTCTCCTTCTGGTCGTACTCGACCGCCTTGGCCTTGCACTCCTCGGCGCATATGCCGCAGCCTATGCACTTCTCGGGGTCGATGGAGTAGACCAGCGGGACCGCCTGCGGGTACCTCACGAATATGGCCTTCCGGACCTTCGAGCCCTCGTTGTACTCGTCCGCGGTCTCGACCGGGCACTTCTGGGCGCAGCTGCCGCAGCCCGTGCACTTCGTCGGGTCCACCCTGAACGCCCTCTGCTTCAGCGTGACGGTGAAGTTGCCCGCCTGCCCGTCTACGACCGCGATGTCCGCGTTCGTTATCAGCTGTATGTTGTGGTGCCTGCCCGCCGCGACGAGCTTGGGCGCCATGATGCACATGGCGCAGTCGTTCGTCGGGAATGTCTTGTCCAGCTGGGCCATGACACCGCCGATGCTCGGCTGCTTCTCCACCAGGTACACCTTGTACCCTGAGTCCGCCAGGTCCAGCGCCGATTGCAGGCCGGATATGCCACCTCCGACAACCATCACCGCGCCGATCTTGTCCGTTACGGCCATCACTGCTCACCTCCGATCACGATGGTCTTGTATGTTGGAGTGAACCCCTCCGGGTGCTCCATGGATATCATGTTCTTCTGCCTCAGGGCGACTATGTGCCTCAGGACCTCGTCCGTGGGCACCTCCATGATCTCCCCCAGCTCCTTGACGGACCGGGGTTTGGACCTGGAGAGCTCGAGTATGAGGCTCCTCGCGAACTCCTCCTCCGTCGCCGAGTCTATGATCCTGTCCAGCTCCGCCGGGTCCAGCTTGTTCCCGTAGACGTTCCCCTTGTTGACCAGGTTCAGCTCCTTGCCGACGAGCGCCTTGAGCCTGAAGCCCTCGGACGCGTCGTCCGCGGCGGCCACCCTGGACCTGAGCTTCTCGTCCTTGTTCACCTTGCTCGGCCCGAGCTTCCTTATCTGCTCGGTGAAGTCCGTCACGATCTTGGAGAACTTCTCGCCCTCCGACGCGGAGACCCACTCGAGCCTCAGCCGGTCGGGC
>JBFXGF010000050.1:0-8483 GCA_050178275.1 Thermoplasmata archaeon
GACATGACCCACATGAACAAGATCAAGACGATCAGGGTGGAGGACCTGTACTGTGTCGTCGAGCCCGGGGTCGTCTATGACAAGCTGAACTCCGAGCTCGGCAAGCGCGGCTTCTGGTTCCCCGCGACCCCCGGGAGCGGCGAGGCGTGCACCATAGGCGGCATGGTCGCCACGAACGCGTCCGGCATGAGGGCGATCAAGTACGGCGCCACCAGGGACTATGTCCTCGGGCTCGAGGTCGTGATGCCAACGGGGGAGATAATACACACCGGCACCCGGACCCTGAAGAACTCCTCGGGGTACCAGCTGGACAGGCTCATGGTCGGCAGCGAGGGCACGCTCGGGATCATCACCGAGATAACCATGAGGTACACGGTCAAGCCCAAGGCCTCGGGCATGACGGTAGCGGCTTTCAACTCTCTCAAGGACGCGGGACAGTGCGTCTCCAACATCATCGCGAAACCGCTCCTCCCGTCCGCGATCGAGCTCATGGACTCCGTCTGCATCAAGGCAGTCAACAAGTGCATGAACATCGGGCTGCCGGACTGCGAGGCTCTGTGCATGATAGAGGTCGACGGGCACCCGCTGGCCGTGGATGAGGAGATGGCCACGGTCGAGGAGATCTGCCGGAGGAGCGGCGCCGTCTCGACCGAGAAGTCGAGGGACAAGAAGAGGATAGACGAGTGGACCTTCGCCCGGAAGGCCATCATGCCATCCCTGAGCAGGTACGGCGAGAAGTTCGTGTCCGTGGCCCTCGCCGATGACATGTCCGTCCCGATATCGAGGATACCGGAGGCTGTGGTCGCGTTCCAGGAGATAGCGAAGAGGAACGGCGTGATCGTCGGCACCTACGGACACTCGGCGGACGGGAACCTGCACACGAAGATGCTCGTCGAGCCGTACTCCAAGGAGAGCTGGATCGCCGGGGAGAAGGCCGTCGGGGAGATATTCGACAAGGTCCTGGAGCTCGGCGGCACGGTCACCGGGGAGCATGGCGTGTCCATCACGAAGGCGCCGTACATGAAGAAGGAGCGCGCGGACTCGATAGGCGTCATGAAGGCGATCAAGAAGGCTCTCGACCCGAAGAACATCATGAACCCCGGGAAGATGTTCGACTGGGAAGGGAGCATCATCTACAAGCTCAGGTACCCCGCGTTCCTGGACGAGGAGTGCGCCGCCCCGGCCGAGGCGTCAGGACCACGCGAGGACGAGCAGTGACGCGGCCGCGGCCATGACGACGATGTAGAGCGGCTTGCTCCAGGCCCAGACTTTCGACCCGTCGAGGGGTGGGACCGGCAGCAGGTTGAAGACCGCCAGGAACGAGTTGAAGAAGAACAGGCCCGCGGCGATCGTGGCCACGACTGGAGGGAAGGAGCCGATCACGGCGAACGGCAGGCACGCGAGCGCGATGGCGATGTTGGTCGCCGGCCCCGCGACGCTGATCTTGCCGTTCTGTTCCTTCGATATGTTCCCCGATATGTACACCGCGCCCGGCGCCGCGAAGAGGAACCCGAAGAAGGACATGACCAGCGCCAGCATGAGTCCGGTCTGGTACGCCCTGAATTCCGCCCAGCACCCGTACTTCTTCGCGACGTACTTGTGGGCCATCTCGTGCATGAAGAAGCCCAGGAGGACCGCCAACGCCGCCAGGCCCAGGGCGCCGGCGAGCGTGTCCGAGTCCCTGTCCCAGAGGACCATCGTGAAGGCGGCCGTGAGCACCGCGACCGCGATGGCTATGTGCTTCAGCTCGGTCTTCCCGAAGAACCTCTTCTTCCCATGGGCGGCCGGACCGTAAGGCGACACAGAATAGCTGTAGGAGTACCTCGGCTCGGCGGAAGTGTAGTCCGAGTCCCTGCCCCAAGACATGTGGACTCATGACCGCGGCCTGATAGTTATATCTTGCGCAGCTCTCCGCGCGCGCCCAGGCGCACACATTAATTACAGGGGTCGGTCATAGCACGGCCCGTCATGCAGCGGAGCCACGAGGTCCAGACGCAGCTGTTCTGGTGCGAAACGTGCAACGTGCCCGTCATAGGGATGAGCTGCGGCAAGTGCGGTGGATCGTGCAGGGGCGTGGAGCTCCTGCCCCCGGGGGAGGTCAGGATCGCCCTCGAAGGCACGAAGCGCAGGCTGAGGTACCTGTTCCTTAGGCAGTTCGGGGTCCAGCAGCTCGTGCCCGAGGTGGTCCTCTTGAACAAGACCTCCGGCGAGGACCGCGCGGAGGAGGTCATCATCGACGGGCGCAGAGTGGCGAAGCTGTCGTACGAACTCGACTCCAGGGACTACAAGCTGACCCTGAGGCTCGACGGCGCCAGGATGCTCGCCGCCAGGGACTCGAAGAAGACCGTGGTGCTGAGCAAGGCGGACGGGCATATGAAGGGGAAGCACGTCCCGCCCGACTCGATCCAATCGTTCGACCCCGGGATAAGGGCGGGCGACGAGGTCGTGCTCCGGATGGGGAGCTTCATCGGGTGCGGCTCCGCGAAGGTGGACGCCATCCAGCTGCGCTCATCCGAGAAGGGCATAAAGGTGAGGGACTTCGCGCGCGCGGACCCCGTGGTGCGGGGGAGGAAGGCCTGGACGAGGGCCGTCGTCAGGGCGAACCAGCACTACCTCGCGGCGAGGAAGGCCAAGGCGGAGCACGAGATCAAGGACGCGATGGCGAAGTACCCGCTCCCTCTGTCGGTGTCGTTCAGCGGTGGGAAGGACAGCTTGGTCGTCCTCGACCTCGTGAGGTCCGTGACGAATGACTTCGCGACCATCTTCATCGACACCGGGCTCGAGCACCCGAGGACCCACGGGTACGTGAAGGAGTTCGCGGAGTCGCAGGGCCTGAGGCTCCTGGTCGCGGAGGCCGGCGACGCCTTCGACGAGAACATGCCCGCGTTCGGGCCCCCGGCGAAGGACTTCAGATGGTGCTGCAAGGTGTGCAAGCTCGCGCCCGTTGCGAGGCTGATCGAGGAGCGTTTCCCCAAGGGGACGCTCACGGTCGAGGGGAACAGGCGGCTCGAGTCCTTCTCGAGGGCAGGGATAGGCCTCATCGAGGAGAACCCGTTCGTCCCTGGCCAGGTCATCGTGAACCCTATCAGGGAGTGGACCGGGCTGGACGTGTGGCTGTACATCATCTCTGGCAAGCTGCCCTACAACTCGCTCTATGACGAAGACATCGAGAGGGTCGGGTGCTGGATGTGCCCCTCGTCCCTGGCGAGCGAGAGCGCCGAGGTATCGAGGCTGAGCCCGGACCTCGCGCGCGCGTGGGAGGCGAAGCTCCTCGCGTGGGCCGAGGAGAACTCGCTGCCGAAGGGGTTCGTCAAATTCGGTTTCTGGCGTTGGAAGGAGCTGCCGCCGAAGATGAAGGAGCTGGCGGACAGGCTCGGGATGGCGGTATCGCCCAAGCGGGCCGACACCCTCGGGCTCAAGGTGATCAAGGGCGTGAGCCCGTGCGCCGCTGGCGGCTACTCCGTCGACGCGGTGATATCCCTCCCCGAGGCGAGGGCGCTCTCCCAGACCTCCGAGGTGCTGAAGACCATCGGCGACGTCACGCCCAACGAGGAGTTCGGAGTCGCCATCGTCAGGGTCGGGAGCGGTTCCGGAAAGGCCTTCGCGGGAGGGCAGGTGAGCGCCGTCGCGCCCAGCCCCAAGGAGGCCACCGAGCTCTTCGACGCGGTCGCGAGGGCTGTGCTCAGGGCGAACCTGTGCACCAGGTGTGGCATTTGCGTCCGCGCGTGCCCGGTCGGGGCGATCAAGGTCGATGAGGGGATAAAGGTCGACGAGGCGCTCTGCACCAGGTGCGGGGCGTGCGCGGAGAGCTGCGTGGTCGCGCACTACTTCGACAAACTGGCCGCCGACCTCGGCAAGCCGGCACTGAAGGAGAAGAGCCGAAGGCGCGGGAGATGACCCGCGCTACTTGTCCTGAAGGTCCTTGGCGACTTCCTTGGTCTTGTCCTTGGCCTTGACGACGCCCTTCTTCCCAAGGTCCAGCGCCTTCCTGAACGCCGGCTTCGTCTCCCGGACGACCGCCTCCGTGACGTCCACGCCCTTCTCGAGGACCTTCCCGGTCACGTGGGCCGTCTTCGTGACGCCTTTGTCAAGCACACTCTGGCTGGGGGGCGCTCCGCATGTCGGGCACGCCGTCGCGTCGCCTATCTCGATCCCGCATCTTGAGCATCTCGTCATTCGTATCCCTCGCTTCAGGAGGACACGCCCGACGTACTATAAAATTATCAACCTCCGCATGCTACAGGGCCCCGCAGATGGCAGACCTTCTGATGATAGTGAGCGCCATCGCGGGGTTCGCCCCCGCCCTAGCGCTCATGTTCTTCACGCTCAACGATTACACGTATCCCAAGGTCGAGAAGCCGTTCTTCGACGACCGGAAACTGTTCGCGTTCTTCGCGCTCGGGATAGTGCTCGGCATGGTCCTGTTCGCCTTCGAGTCCTGGGGCCAGACGATGTCCTCGGACGAGACCATCATCCTGCTCATAGTCGGTTTCGCGGCGATGGAGTGCCTGATGAAGCTCATCATACTGAACTTCCCGCGGTTCCAGAGGAAGATCGACACCGCATTCTACGGGCTCTCGATGGGCCTCGGGATGTCGGCCACGTTCACGTTCGCCTCCATCTACGCGAGCGCCGTCTCGCTCGAGACAGTGGCCGTCGTGGACATGGTCGCCTTCTCCCTCCTGGGCGTCCAGCTGATCCTGTTGCACGGGTCCACGACCACGTTCATAGGCATCGGCGTAGCCCGCGGGAGCGTCAAGCCGTACCTCGCGGAGGCGATGCTGATACACATCGCCTACAACCTGTTCATGATACCGTTCTTCATGTTCGAGGTCTTCGAGCCCCCGGTCAACTACCTCGGACTGGCGGTGGCCACGGTCGTCGTGGTGTACGCCTACGTCAAGATCCACAGGCTCTCGCTGCCGGTGCTGATACAGGACTCGCTGAAGGGCTACGTCAAAGAGGCGAGGAAGGCGAAGAAGATCAAGAAGTGAGGGGTCAGACCGACTTGTACGTGCCCTCGGACGTCTCGTAGATCAGGCTGTGCTCCTGCAGGCGCGCTATCAAGTCCTCCGGGGTCTCCCGCCCCACGAGCGCGGTCACCCGCTTGACATCGTCGTACCCGAACGCCCCGTGCATCGCCGTCAGCTCCTGGGCGATCACGCGCATGCGCTCGAGCGGGTCCCTGATGGCGCGGGCGCGCTCAGCCACACCCGCGTACGGGTCCTTGGGGGACGACTTCATCCTGACCCTGGGCTTGCCGCCCCCCGCGAGCTGCTCGTTGGCCTCGGCCACGGCCTGGGCGAGCTCGGACGGCGAGTTCGACTCGAACAGGAATTTCGCGCGCGCGAGCTTGATCTCCCTGCCGCACGGGCAGGTGGTGGTCTTCTTCTCCGCCTCGACGCCCTTCGCCTTGCCGCACTTCGGGCAGATGATCACAGCGTACCTCAAGACGAGCGCACCCCCAGGCTCAGAACGAGCGCATCTCCTTCTCGAGCATCTTGAGCTCGGGCTCGGAGACGGTCAGCGGGCTTATGGGGACCAGAAGGGTCGAGTCGGTCACGGCTACCTTGTCGTTCAAATGCTGGAGCAGCTTCAAGACCTTCTGGAAACCGTTCTGCGATATCAGGTACTCGACGCCGGAGAGCAGGACGAAACAGCTCACGTTCTCCGCTATGAAGGTCTTCATGTCGGAGTAGAGCAGCGCGAGGTTGGACGGCTCCCGGGAGTACGGCTTCTCCTGGTCCATCGAGAGCCACAGGAACGGGATGCCTTTCATGGAGTACCTCTCCTTGACCTTCTCCGGGTACTCCCTCGTGACGCACAGGCAGGGCACGCCGTGCCTCGCGGCGTCCACGAATATGTCGAAGGCCTGGTCCGGGATCTCCTCCTTGAGGAGGTACGAGTACCCCGTATCCAGGCTGTACTTGCGCGCGGTGTCCAGCTCCTCCTTGTTGGACGCCTTGAGGTTGTCGACGACCTCGTAGGCCTGGAGGACGCACGCGAGATACCCCTCGCTGGCGCACTCGACCTCGTCGACCTCGAACCTCTTGTCCGTCAGCTCGGAGACGATGCCGGACAGGTATCCCCTGGCGAAGTCGCACGTCCTGCCCTCCTTCGCCTCGATGGAGTCCTCCAGGTTCACGACCATGTCCGCCTCCTCGGCGGACTCCACGGTCATCCTGCTGAGCCCGGCCTCCATCCATATGGGCTCGATCATCGACCTGACCTCGCTCATCGACTTACAGGACAGGCCGTAGCTCTGCACGAGGGCGCGGCCGCACCTCTGGCCGTACCTGTACAACATCAGCTTGGCCCGGTGCTCGCCCTCGACTATGTCGAGCTCCTCCCTGAGGTGGGAGAGCGCTATGCCGGGCATCACGAAGAACGGGATCTGCCTCATCCGCCCGCCTCCAGCATCCTCGCCGTGAGGCGCGAGAACGCCTCCTCGACGTTCTCGCCCGTCTTGGCGCTCGTCTCGAGGACCTCCGCGCCGACGGTCGACCCAAGCGCGCGCACGTCCTCCGGGCCGAACGCCTTCTGGAGGTCGCTCTTGTTGGCCAGGAGTATAACGGGCATCTCCCCGACGACCGACCTGAAGCCGGAGACCCATGACGAGACGGAGTCCAGGGTCGGCCTCCTCGTGAAGTCGCAAACGGCCAGCGCGCCCGCGGCGCCCCGGTAGTACGCGCCGTGGAGCGACTCGTGCGTCTTCTGCCCCAGGATGTCCCATATCAGGAGGTCGGCGCTCGTGTCCCCGAGCTCGACCGTCTTCTTCGACACCTTCGTCCCGAAGGACATGATGTACTTGTCGTCGAACGCGTCGTAGACGAACCTGTGCACGAGACTGGTCTTGCCCACAGCGCCGTCCCCAAGAAGACAGACCTTGAGTATGTATTTTCTAGAGGGCATCAAGAACGAACTTCTAGATGTTACAGTATCTATATAATCGTTCAGACCAGCCAGAAACGACGACTTGCCCGCGCCGGGCGTCGCCCGGCACGTCCACGTGGAAGGCCCCTCGTGACGGTGTCAGTAGCCCTTATATGCATGCAAGTACTTACTTACATCGATGACACGGGGGCGTCCGAGGAGGACGGGCGGGGCGCGAGGGACGCGGGACAGGATACTCGACTCCGCCCTGGAGCTCTTCGGCTCGAGGGGGTTCGCCGGAACCACGACCAGGGAGATCGCGAGGAGGGCCGGCGTGAACGAGGTCACCGTCTTCCGGACCTTCGGCACCAAGCAGGGGGTGTACGTGGCGATGCTCGCCGAGCGCTCGCTCGTGCCGTCCATCACGAGGTCCGTGGAGTTCGACCTCACGTCCCCGCTCGAGGAGATGATGGTGAGGAACGTCTCGACGGTCCTCGGCATGCTGAAGGAGAACAGGCACATGTTCACGCTGATGCTGAACGACGTCTGGAGGCAGCCCAGGGCGAGGAAGACGCTGGGGGAGGTACCCCTGCAGAAGGCGGTCGCGTTCCTCTCGTCGATGCTGGAGCGCCAGATGGACGCCGGGAGGCTCAGGCGGATGGAGCCCGAGATCGCCGCGAGGGCGATGATCGGGATGGTGCAGGCGTACTTCCTCACGAACTACCTGATCCAGGGGTCGGGGGACGACCCCGAGAGGGATGACAGGTTCGTGCGTGGGTTCGTATCGATATTCTTGGACGGGCTGAGGCCCGCGCGGGAGGGCGGGGTCGCATGAAGGGCGTGAAGAGGAGGGGGAGGAGTCTGGACCACCGGGAGGGAGCGGTGGTCTCGACGAGGCTGAGGAAGGAGTTCGGCGAACTCGTGGCGGTGCACGGGCTGGACCTGTGCATACCCAAGGGGACGCTCTACGGCATGATCGGCCCGAACGGCTCCGGGAAGACGACCGCCATCAAGATGATCGTCGGGAGGCTGAGGCCCACCAGCGGAAGGGCGAGGGTGCTGGGGGAGGAGTCGCCGCTATCCGCGAGGCTCGCGGACATCGGGTACATGCCCCAGGAGATGGCGATATACACCGACCTCACCGTGTCCGAGAACCTGCAGCTCTTCGGCTCGCTCTACTCGATGGAGCGCGAGGCCTACGTCAAGAGGGAGGAGTCCCTGCTGTCGATGGTCGGCCTGTCGGAGCGCAGGGACAGCCTCGTGTCCCAGCTGAGCGGCGGGATGAGGCACCGGATCTCCCTCGCGTGCGCGATGATACACGACCCCGAGGTGTTGTTCCTGGACGAGCCGACGGTCGGTGTCGACCCCGAGCTCAGGGCCGGGTTCTGGCAGAACTTCTCCGACCTGAAGGCCCGCGGGAAGACCATCATCATCACGACCCACTACATGGATGAGGCGGGCAAGTGCGACGTCGTCGGGATGATGCGGCAGGGGAAGCTCATCGCCGAGGGCGGGCCCGAGCGGCTCATGGAGGACACGTCGACCTCCGGACTCGAGGACGCGTTCCTCGAGTACTCGTGGAGGGACGAGGCATGAGGTGGACGAGGGTC
>JBFXGF010000051.1:0-8185 GCA_050178275.1 Thermoplasmata archaeon
TGACGGTCGTCGGGAGCGTCATAGGCGGCTCCGAGGACGAGCTGGCCGATGTGGCCGCGCACATGGCCGCGGCTGGCGCGGACGCCGTCGAGCTGAACCTCAGCTGCCCGCACGCGAAAGGGCTGGGCACGGAGATCGGGTCGACCCCCGAGGACGTCGAGCGCGTCTGCAGGAGGGCCAGGGACGTGGTCAAGGTCCCGCTGTTCGCCAAACTGACGCCGAACACATCATCCGTATCGGGCCTCGCGACGGCCGCGGAGAGGGGCGGCGCGGACGCCGTGGTCGCGATCAACACTCTCAAGGGCATGGCGATATCGCCTGAGGCCAAGCTGCCCATCCTGGCCAACCGGTTCGGGGGACTGTCCGGGCCCGCGATACGGCCCGTTGGCGTCAGATGCGTGTACGAGATATACGACGCTGTCGAGATACCGGTCATAGGCGTGGGCGGGATATCGACGGGCAGGGACGCGCTCGAGTACATCATGGCCGGGGCGAGCGCGGTGCAGGTCGGCACCGCCGTCTGGGCCCACGGGCCCGCCGTGTTCAAGTCGATATGCGAGGAGATCTCGCGGTTCATGGACGAGCACGGCTACTCGAAGGTCGGGGACATGGTGGGGGTCGCTCATGGCACCAGGCCTTAGGATGGTCAAGGTCGCGGGTCAGCGCGACGAGAGCCGCTCCGTGAAGACGATGAGGTTCCATGGCAAGATGGACGCGCGCCCAGGGCAGTTCGTCATGGTCTGGGTCCCTGGAGTGGACGAGTTCCCGATGTCGGTGTCGCACACAGGCGAGAGGTTCGGGATCACATATCAGGTGCTTGGGGACGGCACGAAGGCGCTCTCCAAGCTCACCGAAGGCGACGTGGTCGGCATAAGGGGGCCTTTCGGGAGAGGGTTCTCCGAGGCCGGCAAGCGCCTCCTCGTCGTCGCGGGAGGAGTCGGCATCGCCCCGACGGCCCCGTTCGTGGAGGCCGCGACGATGGCCGGGAAGGAGGTGCACCTGGTGCTCGGGGCCAAGTCCGCCGAGGAGCTGGTGTTCGAGGAGAGGTGCGCCGCGTCCGGGGCGAGGGTCCACGTGTCGACGGACGACGGCAGCAAGGGATACGCGGGCTTCGCCACCGGGCTGGCGTCCTCGCTCCTCGAGAAGGACGCGTTCGATTCAGTCTACGCATGCGGTCCCGAGAGGATGATCACGACGATGGTGGGCATATGCAGGGAGAGGGGGCTGCCCATGCAGGCGTCGGTCGAGCGCATCATGAAGTGCGGGATAGGCGTGTGCGACTCCTGCGCCCTCGATGGGAGACATGTGTGCACGGACGGGCCCGTGTTCGGCATCGACGAGCTCGCGCGGTTCAAGGAGCTCGGGAAGACGAGGTTGGACAGGACGGGCAGGAAGACGGGCGTCTGAGCCGGCGCGCGGATGCGGATATCGTACTCGGAATCTCGTTTTCGGATTTAGGGCGGCCTCAAAACCGGTGATCTGGTGTCTGGACCCAACCACGCGGATGGCAGGTGCGATACCCTTTTTAACCGGATGCGCTAAGCCAGTCTCACAACGAGGGATAATGTGCCAGAAAACGTGGCAAAATGGAACGAGAAGTACGAGCAGATCGAGACCTCGTGCAGGGCGATGTATCACTGCAACCCATGCACGTACCCGAACTGCCAGAGACAGGTCAGGTTGAAGAAGAACCTGGTCAAGTCATTCGGAAAGGTTTGAACCTTACGCGTACAGAAACCCTTTGGCAAAACCACCACACCATCGGGCCCGGGACGCGGGCCCGATCATCATCCCTTCTTCTCGACGCAATCCGGGTTCGGCGCGGGTTTCCCGACCACGTCGTCCACGATATTCCAGAACTCGTCGTCGGAGACCCTGCCGCGCTCCTCCCCGGCCCGCTTGATGGCCCGCACGATGTCGCATATCTGCTCCTGGGACGCGGAGACGCCCTTCTCGTCCAGTCTGCTCTGGACAATGTGAGTCCCCGAGTGCTTCCCCAGGACGAGCCTGCGCCGGTTGCCGACCTCCTCGGGGTTCACACACTCGTATGTCATCGGACAGCTGAGAACTGCGGCCACGTGTATCCCCGACTCGTGCGAGAACGCGTTCGGGCCGACCCAGGGGTGGTTCGCTGGGATGGGTAGTCTCGCGGCCTCGAACACGGTCCTCGTGAGGTCCGTGAGGCCCTCGGACCTGATCCCGATGTCCTTCTTGTACAGGTGTTTGAGGGACATGACGAGCTGCTCGAGGGATACGTTGCCCGCCCTCTCGCCTATCCCACCCACGGTGGTCGCGATGGCCTCGGCCCCGGCCGAGAGCGCGGCGACAGCGTTGGCGGTCGCGAGCCCGAAATCGTTATGGAGATGGGCTGACAGCGGCAGTCTCGTCCTCTCCCTGAGGCTGGAAACGATGTGACTTATTGCCTCCGGGCCGCCGCAGCCCAGAGTGTCCGTGATGCCCAGCCTGGTGGCGCCAGCCCGCTCGCACCTCCCGAACATGTCCGCCATGAAGGACACATCCGATCGGGTGCTGTCCTCGGAGCTCATGCTGGCCTTCAGGCCGTGCGCCTTGGCGTAATCGACCGCGTCGACGGCTTTGTCCATGACCTGCTCCCGGGACATCTTCAACTTGTACCGCAGGTGGAGGTCGCTCGTGGCGATGAACAGCAGAACCATGTCGACATCGCACTCTATGGCGGCGTCGATGTCCTGCTTGAGCGCCCTGGAAAGGCACAGGATGTCCGCTTCCAGGCCGAGGGACGAGACCTCCTTGACCGCTGCCTTCTCGGAGTCGGAAACGGCGGGGAACCCGGCCTCTATCTGGTGCACGCCGACCTCATCCAGCTTCCTCGCTATCGATGTCTTCTGCTCGAGCGTGAAGTGGACCCCGGGCATCTGCTCCCCGTCCCTGAGCGTGCTGTCGTAGACCACGACTTTCTCGGGGATGCGGAGCTTCGCCGCGGCGTTATACGGGCTGACGGCCGAGAACCTCACGCCGGCAAAATCGTGTGGTGACTATTTAGTCTGTTCTGGTGCTTCCAGGGACCGGGCGGGCAAACAATAAAGAGTAAGAGGCGCATAATCGCCTGGCCATGCCGGGGTGACAGAGCGGCCATGTGGCGGACTGCAGATCCGCAAACAGGAGTTCAAATCTCCTCCCCGGCCCCACGCCCTTGTTATCATCGGTGATTGAAAGGTTTAAGCCGAGCCCCTGCTTTCGGGCTCTCGAACTGCTAACATGATTCTGCCAGAGGATGGAGCAGCTCTCACTCGGTGTTTGACATGAAGACCCCATGCGAACTAGTGGTCGGGAAGATACTTCCGACGCTTAGAGCGTCGGTCGTCAAGGAACTGTCGAAGAACTACAGCATGAAGCAGTCCGATATCGCAAGGAGCCTGGGCATCACTCAGGCGTCCGTGAGCCAGTACCTGAGCTCGGCCCGGGGCGGGAACACGAAGATGCTGGAGGACTTCCCGCAGATAATCACATACGCCACCGACATCGCGAAGAGGATTGCGGACGGAGAGACCAAGTACGAATGGGCCGGGGTGCTCTGCGAGGCCTGCAGGGACATCAGGGAGGATGAGCGGTTCTGCAGGCTGCACAGGGTTTCGGCGAACCTGAGCGGGTGCGACATCTGCAAGAAGCGCTGATTGACGGCCTTCTGAGGACAAGAGAGCCTCCGGCCTCGCTGAGAGCGAGACGCTGGCCCATCTGATTGCGAGAATGAAACGAGATAAAGGGTTTGATCGTTTTTCTGGTCCAGGAATCAGCTTCCGCTCACGCCTCTGCCGTTCTCCTTGGGCAGCAGCTCGAGCGTCAGGGTCGACGACTGGTAGTCCAACGAGTACTCCACATCGGCGAGTATCTCCCCGCTCTCGGCGAAGGTGTCACCAGGCGCGCCGGCCGTGATGTCCACGCCCATCGACGAGATGACATTACCAAGTACGTCGGTTTCCGGCACATCGCCGATCCAGAAACTCAGCCTGTAGGTCCCTGGGGCCTGGTCGCGCGTGTCCCAGTTGAAGCCGTACAGCAGCCAGCCCTCGGAGTTTATCTCCGCCCTGTAGGCGTACTTGCTATCCGGCCCCTCAATCCAGAGGTCGTCCCCGATAGACTCCGGACCGTATACCTCTGTCCACTCGCCGTCCACAAGCGCCTCGATCATGAAGTGCGCGGCCAATGTGTAGACGTACATACCAGTCGCCGGCTCCGTCAGGACGACTTCGATCCTGACCTTGGCGCCAGCAGCCCACTGATGATAGATTATGTCATCGGACCAATCTATCATGACGTCCTCCGCGGACCTCACGAACAGCGTCCCGTAGTCCCGCACGGTCCCGTCCAGAATCGGCTCGCCATCGACGAAGTACCCCTCGGGGCACACCACGTCGACCTGTAACGGGTTATCCGCCGCTGCCTGTCCCGAGCACAAGGCCACCATGGCCAGTGCCACTGCTCCTGCTACGAATGCTCTTCCTTTCATGTCTCCCCCTCTCTCCGTGCCATTGGGTTTCAGGGGGCGGGAACCCGCCCCGCTGAGATGCCCACTGTGCTAAGGCGTGTCATGAAAAGAACGAGATAAATCCATATTGGTACACCCTTCAACATAACGGCATGATAATTCGCCGTACTGACTTCATATACCCTACAGGCGGCCGGGAGCCGGGGATTTGCGGGAAATAAATGCGCGAGGGCGCGGGGCCTTCCGCCCCGGCACCCGTTTGTGGTTTTGTCGCCCTTACCTCCTGCCGGACTTCTTGGCAAGGAGCGTTATGTCCAGCCAGGACATCTCGTTGGCGAAGTCGTAGCCGACGATGCCGTAGATCGTGCCAGCCGATGCGTCCGTGTCGCCGGGCGCTCCCTGGGTTATGTCCACTGGGCTGTAGACGATCGGCAGACCGCTGTACGGGTTCACGTCGGGGCAGCTAGCGTCCTTCTCCAGCCAGAAGACCAGCCTGTAGGTCCCCGGGTCAAGGCCCCTGGTGTCCCAGTTGAACCCGTAGAGCAGGAGTCCCAGCTCGTTGACCTCCGCGGAGTACGCGTCCGACGGGCCGTCGACCCAGAGACCATCGGCGATGCAGCTCTGGTATATCGCCTCTCCGAGAGTGCCGTCAGCGTTGAGCGGCGCAATCAGAAGGTGCGCGGTTATCGTGTATACCGCGGGCCCCGTGGTGCCGTCAGCGTTCATGTCGTGCAAGACGACCTCGGTCCTGACCTTCTGCCCGGCCGGGAACTGGTGGAACACTATGTCGTCCGACCAGTCGAGCATGACATTGCTGGCCCCACCGACTACCGTCGCGGGATATGCCGCGTCGGGCACGACCTCAAGGCTGTCGAAGCCTACTCCCTCCGCGTATACGACGCTCTCTGTCAGGCTGTACTCAGCGGCTGCCTGTACTGCTGTCAAAGACAGCATGAACATGGCTACCGCTCCCACTATCAATCTCTTTGCTCGCGTGTAGTCTCCCCCCATTGTCCTTTCGATGGTGACGCACTCAGGGATTTGCCATCGTACCGCTGCGTCGCTCTCCCCTAAGCACGCCTACTGTAGCGCGACTGAGTCCGCGGCGTAAATTAGGTTGTGGTACAATCTTAGAATCTTGGTGCAGAAATCGAACCGAACCGGGCATACTGACTCCCCTTCTACCGAACCATGGGACAATTCGGTACGTTGGCCCAGGGAGGTCCGTCGGCCTGCGACTAACCTATATAAGTTCGTGCCATATGCTCTCACGGTCCTGAATGGCAAACAGACGACCTCTTGACAGCATACTCGACACCGTCGGCGACACGCCAATCGTGAGACTATCAAGGATAGCGCCCGCTAGCGGCGCCGCCGTCTACGCGAAGCTCGAATGGTTCAACCCGATGGGCTCCGTCAAGGACAGGGTGGCGAAGGGGATGATCGAGGCTGCCGAGAGGAAAGGGCTCGTGAAGCAGGGGACGGTCGTCATCGAGCCCACCTCGGGCAACACGGGCATCGGGCTCGCCATGGTCTGCGCCGTCAAGGGTCACAGACTCATTCTCACCATGCCGGACACGATGAGTGTCGAACGGAGGAAGATGCTCGAGGCGCTCGGGGCGGAGGTCGTCCTCACGCCAGGGGCCTCGGGGATGCAGGGGGCTGTCGACAAGGCGGAGGAGTTGGCCGCGTCCACGCCGGGGGCGTTCGTGCCTCAGCAGTTCAAGAACAAGGCGAACCCGTGGACCCACAGGAAGACCACCGCGAGGGAGATACTGAGGGCGATGGAGAGGGTCGACGCGTTCGTGGCCGGGGTCGGCACGGGCGGGACGATCACGGGCGTGGGCCAGGCCCTGAAGCGCCGATTCCCCGGAGTGAGAGTGTACGCCGTCGAGCCCGATGAGTCACCTGTGCTGTCAGGAGGGGCTCCAGGGCCGCACGACATCCAGGGCCTCGGCGCCGGGTTCGTCCCAAAGACATTGGACAAGGACATCTACGATTCCGTGATCAGGGTCCGGAGCGATGACGCGGTCAGGACGACGAGGGATCTGGCGAGGCTCGAGGGGATGCTCGTGGGGATATCCTCCGGGGCGGCGGCCTGGGCGGCGCTCGAGGTCGCCAAGGAGCTGGGGCCAGGCAAAAACGTCGTCGTGGTCTTCCCAGACTCTGGAGAAAGATATTTGAGCACTGACCTGTTTGGAGGCTGACCGCAATGGCCGACAGGGAGAAGAGAGACCTGGACATCGTCCTCGAGAGGGACCCCGCGGCTAAGAGCAGGGCCGAGGCGCTGCTTTTCAGCCCGGGCCTGCACGCGATCAGGTGCTACCGGGCGTCGCATAGACAATATCTCAAGGGCCACTTCAAGACGGCGAGGGCGCTCAACTACGTGTCGCGCGTGCTCACGGGCGCGGACATACACCCGGGCGCTACGATAGGCAAGGAGTTCTTCATCGACCACGCCACGGGCGTGGTCATAGGCGAGACGGCCGAGATCGGCGACAACGTGTCCATCTATCAGGGGGTCACGCTAGGCGGCGTGAGCACCGAGAAGAAGAAGAGGCACCCGACCATCGGTAACAACGTGGTCATCGGCGCGGGCGCGACGATACTCGGGCCCGTCTTCATAGGTGACAACGTCAGGGTCGGCGCTGGCTCCGTGGTCGTGAAATCCGTGCCGCCCAACTCGACCGTCGTCGGGGTCCCCGCGAAGATCGTGAAGAGGGAGGGCACCACCTCGATAGACCTTCACCACGAGGAACTGCCGGACCCGGTCGTCAACGCGTTCGTTGACCTGTGCCACAGCCTGTCGGAGATGGAGTACAGGCTCGAGCTCATAGAGAAGAAGTTCGGGATGGAGTCCACGAAGAAGATAGCCGCCGCGAAGGGCGCCGACAAGAAGGCCGCGGAGCTGACTTGCCCCGCTGGCCAGAAGAATTAAGAGGCCCAGCCGTGATTTGAGAGGGAAGTCGATGGCTGTCGTAATTCACAATTCGCTCACCAGGAGAAAAGAGGTGTTCGAGCCGCTGACCAAGGGCAAGGTCGGGATGTACGTCTGCGGCGTAACCGTCTATGACAGGCCGCACCTCGGGCACGCGAAGTCCGCGATCAACTTCGACCTGGTCGTGCGATGGCTCAGGTACCGTGGCTTCGACGTCAACCACGTGACGAACTTCACCGATGTCGACGACAAGATCATAGCCCGAGCGAACGAGATGGGCGTGGACCCGCTGAGGCTCTCGAGCGACATGATCAGGGAATATGACGAGGACATGGACAGGCTCAAGGTGAAGAGGGCGGACGCGTACCCGAAGGCCAGCGAGACGATGCCCGAGATCGTGGCGATGGTCAAGGGGCTCGAGGAGAAGGGATACGCCTACGAATCGAACGGGTCCGTGTACTTCAGCGTCCGGAAGGCGGCCGAATACGGCAAGCTCTCGGGGCAGAGCCTCGACCAGACGGTCGCTGGGGCGAGAGTCGACCCCGGCGAGGACAAGCGCGACCCGATGGACTTCGCCCTCTGGAAGGCGGCGAAGCCGGGCGAGATCGCGTGGGACTCCCCATGGGGGAAGGGCAGGCCCGGCTGGCACATAGAGTGCTCCGATGTGCTTGAAGCACATCGGGCCCACGGTGGATATCCACGGCGGGGGCACCGACCTCGTGTTCCCGCACCACGAGAACGAGATACTGCAGTCAGAGGCGTACAACGGCGCACCGTTCGTG
>JBFXGF010000052.1:0-8124 GCA_050178275.1 Thermoplasmata archaeon
CTCCCAGATTCAGGTCGACGTCAGAGACGACGGGCGCACACTAAGGATGAAGGTGTGTGACATAGATGACGCGACGCCCGCGCATGTCACATACTGTGACATCGTGAGAGAGGCCATCGCGAACGGGCGGCTCACGATGGCCGACCTGATAAGCGTGGACGCCAGGAAGCGCTCCGCCTTGGAGGCGAAGGAGCGGGTGACGGACGTGTACAAGCGCGCGCTGGAGACGGCGTGGAGGGACGGCCAGGTGACGGCCACCGAGAGGTTCCTCATCGAGGAGCTCAGGAAGCACCTGAACATAACGGACACGCAGCACCAGACCCTGGAGGCCGAGATACTGAAACGTGTCGCGCAGGACCACATGGAATTCCTCAGGATCTACCGCGGCGTCCTCGAGATCGCCCTCTCAGACGGCCAGATATCGGGGGCGGAGGCCGACATAATCAAGGTCCTGCGGAAGACGTTCATGATATCCAGGGAGGAGCATGAGCAGCTCCTGTCCGATGTCGAGTCGACCATCTGCGGCCCTCCTGGCTGTCGCGACGAGGATTGCCAGGGTCCGTCGGTGGATTCCCGGCCTAGAGCCTGATGGCGGACATAGTCTCTCCGGACCGTCCTTCGAAGAACGCGAAGGCCATCCTGGGCGTGTTGTGGTGGTATCCTACCCTTCCCGCCCTGTCGACCATAATCAGGCCGCCCAGGCCGTTGACCCTCCTGGCCAGTATCTCTATGCCTCCCTCGCACGCGCCGGAGGGGTCCCCGCCGTCCTTCAGGAGGTCAAGGGCGGTCTTCGCGAGCACGACCGCCATGATCTTCTCTCCCCACCCCGTGGATGAGGCCGCGCCCACCGAGTCGTCCGCGTATCCCCCGGAACCTATGATAGGCGAGTCTCCGACGCGTCCTTCCAGCTTCCTCCTCGTGCCGCCTGTCGAAGTGGCGCACGCCACATGTCCGTCCCTGTCCAGGGCGCAGGCGCCGACCGTGTCCCGAGGCTGGCCCGAGAACTCCTCACGCGTCCTGAGGACGCCTGTCCTGAGGAACTCCCTGTAATCCTCGAGCTCAACTCCTACTAGCAGGTCCTCCTCGGAACACTCCTCGAACCCGTTCGCGACAGCGAACCGGAGGGCCCCGTCACCCGCCAACATGGAGAAGTGAGTGGTGTCCATAAGGCGTCTGGCCACTCTTATCGGGTTCTTTATGTGGCGCAGAGCGGCGACGGCACCGGAGCGCAGCGAGGCCCCGTCCATGATTATGGCGTCCATCTCGACCTGGCCCGCTTGGTTGAGCACCGCGCCCTTGCCGGCGTCGAACACGGGGTCGTCCTCCATCGATGCGACCGCCGCCTCGACGGCGTCGACAGCCGTGGCGCCCCGGAGGAGAAGGTCCCTGCCGATATCCGCAGCCAATCGACATCCGTTCACGTGAGGTTCCACGAGGTCATCGGGTATGTCCCAAGCGCCGCCGTGGACTTTTATGGATGGCTCCATGCGCCCAGGTAATCCGTGTGCTAGCCTATAAGTGCTACACGGTGACCCTGAAGACCTTGTCGTGAGGTCTTACCCTGTCCTTCACTTTTATCCCGACTGACTGACCCGCGGTCGCGCTCGGGACGGGCTTGCGGTCTATCTCCATCGACTCGATCTTCTGCTCGAAGTCCGTAGTGGCGCCTTTTATCCGCACGTTGTCCCCGACGGAAAGGGTTCCTGAGCTTATCTCAATGGCCGCCACGCACGGCTTCGCGAAGAACAGCACCACGCTGCCAATCAACTCTTCTGCCACGGTCCCCCTCTGCCGACGAATCCGCATACGGATATTAGGAAGTTTGCAGGTGTGTCACGCCGCCGGGGACGCGCCAGCTCTCTGTGCGCGAACGGTCTAGGACCGCCCTCACAGGGAGCTGGCGTCGCCCATGCATCCAGTGTTCCGCGAAAGTTATAATAGGGCGTAGTGGTTCACACACCTTGGCGCGAGAAATCGCCCGGGGATGGATTATGGCAGTCTCAGAGAAGGTCAGGCGTAAGCCCGTGGTCAAGAGGTGCCCGACACCTCCCAGGTTCGCGGGTGAGATGCTCAGCGTCCTATCTGAGGTCATGTCCGTGGAGAACCTGGACGCGGTCCTCCAGAAGATAGCAGCGACGGTCGCGGAACTGTTCTCCGTCCGTGCGCTCATAATATCCGTCCTTGAGGAGAACTCGCAGGTCTTCCGTGTCAGGGCGGCCTATGGCTACGAACCCGAACGGACGGAGAAGCTTCGGACCTTCACCTACAGCCAGGAGCGCCTGAAGAAGGACCTCGAGGACAAGTACAAGCTGATGGACAATGTCTACTTCGTCCGCCCAGGCCCAGAGGAGTACGTCAAGGCCGACGAGCTGTTCTACTTCCACCTGCAGGACATCACGAAGCCCAGGGGCGACCCGTCCGATTGGCACGAGCTGGACTATCTCAAGCTGCTCTTCACCGACAGGCAAGGGAACGTGAACGGGTACATCGAGGTGATCGAGCCAGTGAGCGGGAAGGTGTTCGACAACGGCACCGTGGAGGCCATGCACATATTCTCGCAGCTCGCCGGGGTCGCTATCGAGAACGCGAGGATGTACCAGCGGCAGGTCGAAGTGGCCCAGAGGACCAAGTTCCTGGCGGACATCATCGCTCACGACATAAACAACTACAACCAGGCGGTCACGAGCTACCTCGCCATGGCCCAGGGCGAGGGAGAGGGCCTTGGCGGGACGTCTAAGTTCCTGGAGCGTGCGTCCTCAGCGGCATGGTCCATCAGCGAGCTCATACAGAGGGCGAGCATGCTGGCGAAGATCGAGGAGGAGGGCGCGGCCGACATGGGCCCGATAGAGCTGGGCGAGGTGCTCAAGGAGAGCTCTGCCACGGTCATGAGGGAGTTCGCCGACCAGAAGACCAAGATCAACTTGAGTCTCGGCGGGAACAGGTACTTCGTGACGGGCAACGAGTTCGCCGACGACATATTCACGAACATACTCAGGAACGCGGTCGACTACGACCCGCACGACGAAGTGGTTGTCGATGTCACCATCGGGGAGTTCTTCGTCGACTACCTGAGGTACTGGTGTGTGTCGATCGCCGACAACGGCGTCGGGATCCCGGACTCGAAGAAAGCCATCGTGTTCGGGCGTTTCAACGGCCGGGAGGACACCCCGACCGGCACCGGGCTGGGACTGTCGATCGTCCGGGCCGTGGTGGAGGCCTATAAGGGGATGGTCTGGGTGGAGGACAGGGTGCCAGGCGACCATTCCAAGGGTAGCGTGTTCAAGGTCGCGCTGCCCATGACATCGGCGCGGTGAACCGTTCTCGACAAGGTTTATCTCCGCCTAAGGTCGATTCGGCATGGGGATATGATGCGCCTGAAGGACAAGGTCGCTCTGGTCACTGGCGGCACGGAGGGCATGGGCTTCGCCACGGCGGCGCTCTTCCTGAGGGAGGGCGCGCGGGTCACCATCTCCGGCAGGTCGGAGGAGAAGGGGCGGAAGGCGGTCAGCGAGCTCTCAAAGATAGGTGACGCGCACTTCGTGCGCGGCGACGTCGCCAGCGCGGCCGACGCGCTGAGGATGGTCGAGGAGACGGTCGACAGGTTCGGCCGGATAGATGTCCTGTTCAACAACGCAGGGGTCTACATCGAGAAATCGGCTGAGGAGATGTCCGAGGAGGAGTGGGACCGCCTCATGGACGTGAACGTGAAGGGCACGTTCCTCGTCAGCAAGTACGCGATCCCCCACATGAGGCGCCAGGGCGGCGGGGTGATAGTGAACAACTCCTCGGACGCTGGAATCATCGGCAACAGGAACTGCCCGGCGTACTGCGCGTCGAAGGGCGCGGTCACTCTGATGACGAAGGCGATGGCCCTGGATTACGCGGGGTGCGGGATCCGGGTGAATTCGGTGAACCCTGGCACGATCGACACGCCCATGCTAGCGCGCGAGGTCGAGGCCTCCGAGGACCCTGGGGAGTACATGGCGCGGACCGTGGCCGAGAGCCCCATGGGCCGGATAGGCCGCGCGGACGAGGTCGCCAAGGCGGTGCTGTTCCTCGCGTCTGACGAGTCGTCGTTCGTGACCGGGGCCTGTCTATCCGTGGATGGAGGTTCCACCGCTCAGTGACGCCCCGGTTCGTGAATAATCCTATATCGTGGGACGCCCCTGGTTGAGACGGAGGGTATATAGTGGAAGGTGGAGAGGGAAAGGCCCAAGAAGTTCTCAGGGACGCGATCGCCATGGAACTCGAGGGCAAGGAGTTCTTCGAGCGGGCGTCCCGAAGGATGACCAGGAAGCGGTCCAAAGACATGTTCACCGGCCTGGCGGTTCAGGAGAGGCGGCACATCGACATACTCAGCCACGAGCTGCGTAGGCTGGAGGATGGCCGCGGATGGGCCGGCCTGGAGGACGCGAAGACGGCTCAATGTCCTTCCTCCAACTCCCCGGTCTTCTCGGAGGAGGGCGCGGGCAGGTTGAAACTGAACGCCGACGCGGGGGAACTCGAGGTCATCGACCTCGGGATCGAAGTGGAGAAGAATTCAATCGACTACTACAGGTCCGCCTCAAAGGCGTCCAAAGACAAGAACGCCCGAGAGGTGTTCGACTGGCTGGTCGGCGAGGAGTCCGGCCACTTGACGATATTGCGGGCCGAGCGGGACAGCAGGTCGGGTGCAGGGTTCCACTACGACAGCCAGGAGTTCAGCCTGGAGACGCAGTGAGCCTCAGAGGCTCCCCGACCGTATCGACTCGACGGTATGGAGCATGTCCGAGAAGACCGCGTAAGCGGTCTGGGTCAGCGTGGGCGCCTCCTCCAGGATGGTCAGGTCGCCCATCAGGTCCGTCCTGATCGTGAGGGCGCTGGATGTGCCGTCGACCGACCAGAACGGGCTCTCCGGGCCTATGGTTTCGGGCCTGACTGTGAGCTTGACATCGTCGCCCTCGATCGCGGCGCTCGCGACCAGTTTGATCTTCTTGCCGTTCTTCCTCGCGTCCGCCAGCTCTCTGGCCGACAGGTCCCGCACGCCCGTCCTGTCCACGTCCTTAGGGGTCTTCCTCGCTTCCATGAGGACGTTCGCAAGCGCGGTGATCTTGGCGGCGGCGTCCCACCCGTCCATGTCCAGGGTTGGGTCCGCCTCGGCTATCCCGCGGGCCTGCGCCTCCTTGATGGCGTCAGCGGCGGTCCTCCCGCGTGACATCTCAGTGAGGACGTAGTTCGAGGTGCTGTTAAGGATGCCACTGAGGCCGAGCACCTGACATCCCGGAAGCGTCTTCTCCACGAGGCTGAACACCGGTGTGCCGTCCATCACGGTGCCCTCGAAACGCAGGCGCACGCCCCGCGAGCGAGCCAGTGCCCTCAACTCACTGTAGGCGAATGCGATCGGGCCCTTGTTCGCGGTGACGACGTCCATCCCGCACTCCAGCGCCCTCGTTATGTGCTCTATCGCGGGTTGTCCTGATTGGACGTCCAACGTCGAGAGCTCGATGACCATGTCAGCGACGGTCTTGTCGATGATCTCGATGGGCGACAGGTCCGTGTGGGAGTCGGGGTATCCATCGAGGTTGCCGTTCTCCTCTATCTCCTTGAGCGCCCTCTCGATGTCCAAGGCCCTCTCGGACATGAGGGAGCCTCGGGACCGCGTCGATATCGCGACCACTTCGATGTCGAGGCCCTTGGACCGGAGCAGCCAGGGACGCTTGGCGAGCAGGAGCCGAGCGAACTCTCGGCCCACGTTCCCGAAACCTATCACGGCGAGACGGAGTATCATCTAACGCACCTGCCGTATTTGCCTCAGATGGCCGTGTGGAACCTCACATCTTGGTGAATTCGTCCTTGCCCGCCCCGCACTCGGGGCATGTCCAGTCTTCGGGGAGGTTCTCGAACGCCGTGCCAGGGGGTATGTTCTGGCTAGGGTCACCCTTCTCGGGGTCGTACACCCAGCCGCAGACATTGCACTGGTACTTCGCCATGTCAGCCATGGGCGTGGTATCCATTTGCACGTACTTTTACTCTGTCATCTAGCGACGGGCCCCGCGGGCCGCGTGTCTGGGCCCGGGAGGGATTGACGACTATGGACCTGAAGAACCCTGAGGGATGTCACTGCACCCGACGCGTTGAAAGAAAGTCGGGCACGGAGGACGAATTTCGGATATCATATGACGATTATCCGACGAGGATTGAAAGCTAGCCGTTGGAATCTGCTCATGTCTTGTTCGATTGGATACTATTAAGTATAATCTCGCTTGTCTAGGCGCCCGGGGGGCTCGGGACATCTTCGCGTCAGTGCTGGTGTCCCAGGGACTCCGCCGTATAGGAATGGGATTTCGGGCAAAGGTGTTCGAATGAAGATAAGCAGCTTCAAGTGGTTGTTCGGCAGGAACTCCGAGTTCTGGCCGACGAACATGAAGACCGGGATGTTGGCGTGGGTCGGACACAGGCTATCGGGGCTCGCCCTCGTGGCCTATGTGTTCCTGCACCTGTCGTTCATATCCACGGCCTCGATGGGTGAGGGGGGTGTCGATTTCGACACGCTCATGGAGACAACCTCACAGCCGTTGTTCGTCGCCATGGACTTCCTGCTTGTGATTGTGGTGATATACCATGCGATGAACGGGCTCAGAGTCGTCTTGTTCGACCTGGGCATTGGCATCAGGCGCCAGAAGCTGGTGTTCTGGGTCACGATGGCCATAGCGGCCGTCTTGATCGTGGGAGGCCTGCTCGCGATATGGCACCTGATATTCCCCGCCGGAGGTGCGTGACGATGGCCGAGAACAAGGTTGCGACCTCAAAGGTGGCGGGGACATGGGCATGGGCGTTCCAGAGGCTCTCGGCTGTACTGCTGATAGTCTTCCTGGCCCTCCACCTCTACGCGTCCCACTTCATGGGCGTCGGTGAGGAGACGGGCGAGGAGCCGTTGATAACGTTCAACGAGGTCAGCATCAGGCTCGACCAGATGCTGTACATCGTCGTGGACTACGGCATGCTGTCCATGGTACTGCTGCACGGCCTGAACGGGCTCAGGACCGTGCTGTTCGACTTCGATATGTTCGTGAAGAGGAGGAAGCTGGTCGATGTGGCCCTCTGGGTCGTCGGCGTCGGCACGCTCATCTGGGGCATAGTGATCCTCTTCCCCTTCATAACGGGAGGCTGAGCGAATGTACTACCACAAGATACTGGTGATCGGTGGCGGCCTCGCGGGGCTCAGGGCGGCGGTCGAGGCCGCTCCCAAGGTGGACACGGCGATCATATCGCAGGTCCACCCCGTGAGGTCTCACTCTGGGGCGGCCCAGGGAGGCGTGAACGCGTCCCTTGCGAACAACCCCGCCGCCAAGGACGACACATGGGAGAAGCACGCGTTCGACACGGTCAAGGGCAGTGACTACCTGGCGGACCAGGACTCGGTCGAGTTCATGACGAAGGAGGCCGGGCCGTGCATATACGAGATGGAGCACTGGGGGTGCCCCTTCTCGAGGACGGACGAGGGCAAGATCGCCCAGAGACCGTTCGGAGGGGCCGGGTACCCGAGGACGTGCTTCGCCGCAGACAAGACCGGCATGTACATGCTCCACACGCTCTGGGAGCGTTCCGTGAAGCTCGACGTGCCTCTCTACGAGGACAGGATCATGGTGGACCTGGTCCTGGAGGGCGACTCGGTGCGAGGAGTCATATGCTGGAACATGAAGACGGGCGAACTCGAGCAGTTCATGGCCGAGGCGGTCATAATCGCGAGCGGCGGCAGCGGCCAGATATATGGCAGGTCGACGAACGCCCTCATATCCACTGGCTCCGCCCAGTCCGCGTGCTACAGGAGGGGCGTGCCTCTCAAGGACATCGAGTTCGTGCAGTTCCACCCGACGTCGCTCTTCGGGACGAACATATTGATGACCGAGGGCGCCAGGGGCGAGGGCGGATACCTCGTCAACAACCTCGGGGAGAGGTTCATGTCGAAGTACGCCGCGAAGGCCATGGAGTTGGCCCCTAGGGATATCGTGTCGCGGTCGATACAGACCGAGATCAACGAGGGGAGGGGCATAGACGGCAAGGATTATGTGCACCTTGACCTGAGGCACCTGGGCCGCGAGAAGATACTCGAGAGGCTCCCGGGCATCAGGGACCTGGCCATCA
>JBFXGF010000053.1:0-8084 GCA_050178275.1 Thermoplasmata archaeon
CCAGGGATGAGCAGGCTCCAGGCCGAGGACAGGATCGAACGGGCCAAGGACTCCGTCGAGTCCGTGGTGAAGCAGCTCAAGAGGCTCAAGTGAGTCCCGGGCCTGGAAAGGCTATAATACGCGCATCCTCTCCTGGGGGACCGTGGGCGAGATAAGGCTGGGCAAGATGCACCTCCGCTGGTGCGACAGGTGCAACGTGCCGGTGCTCGAGCAGGCCACATGCGGCAGGTGCGGGGCCTCCACGCGCGAGGTCAAGCTGACGCCGCCGGGGGACGCGCGGCCAGCGTTCAAGTACGACATCGAGAGGGCGAGGGCGCTGGTCGACAGACAGTTCGGGCCCGGGTGCGGCGAGCGGCTCCTTCCCGAGGGCAAGCTGGTACTTCTCAACAAAGCCCCGGACATCGACCGGATGGACGAGGTGATAGCGGACGGACAGGTCATCGGAGCCATGAGGTTCCACCTCGCGAAGGGGGACAAGTTCATCCTGAGGCCGTACAGCGCTGTCCTGCTGGCACCGGTTGCGACCAAGGGCTGGGTCAAAGTGGACCCTGGAGCCGTCGTCCCCATCCGTGAGAAGAAGGCGAGCACGCTGGCCGTGGGAGTGCTCGACGCCGACCCGTCCATCGCGCGGGGGGACGACGTGGTGGTCCTCTGCGGCCCGGGAGAGGCGGTGTCGGTCGGGACCGCCAAGATGTCCGCGGACGAGATGAGGAGACCGGGCACGCGCGGCACCGCCGTCAAGACCCGCTGGGTCGTCAGTGGCGAGGACGTCGGGGCGCTGGACGCGCGGGCCACGTGGGCCGACGCTGTAGCGGCAAACTCCGAGGTCATCTCGAGGCGCGTGGAAGAGGCGAAGGGGTTCATCCTGAAGACCGTGCGCAACAACGACCTCCCGGTCGCCGTGTCTTACAGCGGCGGGAAGGACAGCCTCGCGACCCTGCTGCTGGTGCTCGACGCGGGCGTGACGCCTTCGCTGTTGTTCATAGACACTGGCCTTGAGTTCGACGAGACCAGGGAGAACGTGCGGGGGACGGCGGCCAGATACGGCCTCGACCTCTTCACCGAGAGCGCCGGCAGGACATTCTGGGACAACGTCTGGACTTTCGGGCCACCCGCGAAGGACTACCGCTGGTGCTGCAAGACCTGCAAGCTCGGCCCGGCGACCAGGCTCATACAGAAGAACTTCCCTGGGGGAGTTCTCTCATTCATAGGGCAGAGGGCTTACGAGTCCGAGCAGAGGGCGAGGAAGGGGAGGGTGTGGAGGAACCCCTGGACCCCAAACCAGTTGGCGGCGTCGCCCATACAGAAATGGACCGCCATGCACGTATGGCTCTACCTGTTCTCAAAGGGGGCGGACACCAACCCCCTGTACGAACGGGGCATCGAGCGGATCGGGTGTTTCATGTGCCCCGCGACGGACCTGGGGGAGCTCAGGAGGGTGGAGGAGCTCGGCGCGGAATACGCCGAGTGGGCGGGGTTCCTGTCGGAGTACGCGAGCAGGAAGGGCAAGCCCAAGGCATGGCTGGACTACGGCCTCTGGAGGTGGAGGCGGCTCCCGGACTCGGTGGCCGCGGAGCTCGGGGAACTCGGCGCGGAGGCGGCGGTCCCTGTCACCGAACCTATGGACGCGCCTCTGGAGCTGAGGACCACGGCCGGGTACAGCCCGTGCGTCGAGGGAGTCAGCGCCGAGGGGGTGTTCTCGCGGGAGCTGGATATGGAACGCGTCGCCAACCTGCTGAACATAGCTGGCCCCGTGACCGTGTCCCCGGACGGCGGGATCGCGGAGACCCGCGGGATCACGGTCTTCAGAGAAGGTCCGGTGATGGTCCGAGGCGAGACGGAGGAACAGGTGAGGAAGAGGACCGCCATCCTGCGCGAGGTGGTCCTGCGCGCCGCGGGCTGCGCTGGATGCGGGATATGCGTGGCGAGGTGCGAGAACGGCGCCATGAGGCTCGATGGGAGGGCCGTGATCGACGCGAGCTTGTGCACACACTGCGGCCGCTGCCTCGGGCCATGCCCAGTCGTGACTTTCAGGGACGACGACCTGGACATCTAGCGGAGGATCGCCCTCAAGGCGGCCGAGACCTCGGACAGCCTCGTGCCCCAGGGGACGACGGCCATATCCCCATCGAGCTGGAAGCCCTCCTTGACCCTGCAGCATTTCACGAGCACGGGCCCCTGGATGCCCATCGACTTCGCCAGGTCCCTCGGGCACATGTTGAGCATGTTCGGCTCGCGACCGTAGACCGCCTTGAATATCCTTGCGGACAACGAACACCCAACGAGGGTCACCCCGTCGAGCTCGCCCTCTGACAGTTCCTTGGTCTCGTCCAGATACCGAGTGGGCAGCTCCGACTGGAGCCGCGACGCCCGACAGGGGAACATGACGGAGCCCGAGGTGACCGCGGCCGCCACATCGTTGAGGTCTGCCTCCACGACGGAATACGACACGCACACGTCCTGGAGGTCGGACTCGAGCACCGCCTCCACCATGCTCACGAGCTTCGAGGGCGAGGGGGGGACGACATCGAACACGGTCAGCCTCCTCGGCTCCTCCTCGATGAAGAACGATATGTGCTCCGCCTTGCCCCTGACGACGACGCACTTCCTCCCCTTCTCCCGCTGCAGCGCGCCCATCCTGGACGCAGACAGGACCTCCAAGTCCGGGTCGTCCACGAACGCCGTCTCCTCCGGGAGCGATAGCACGCGCAC
Organism: Thermoplasmata archaeon; assembly: GCA_050178275.1. Lineage (GTDB taxonomy): Archaea > Thermoplasmatota > Thermoplasmata > UBA10834 > UBA10834 > UBA9653. The sequence continues at coordinate 2,713 of JBFXGF010000053.1, forward strand.
GGACGACACAGGTTTCAGCACGGAGTTCGCCTCGCCCTTGTCCACAGTGGCGACGGCCCATTCGTCCCCTGAGTTGAAGATGTAGAACGTCGTCCGGATGTACGCTCTTCTCCCGGACAGGAATCCCTTGATGTTCTCCTCGGTCAGCTCGAAATCGACGCTCCTGACGCTGACTTCCTTGCAGTGGCTCGGAAACATCCTCTACCAGGCCAGGGCAATCAAGTTATCAGTATTATAAGGGATTCCTCCGCCTGGAGACCGCCCGGGGCGAAGGGCAGCGGGTAATAAGGCCCGAGGATATACAGGTGCGACCTGAATGGACTGGGACGAATTCCCCGAACTGACGACCGAGAGGCTGCGGCTATGCGCAATCACGCGCGACCACGCGGAGTGGTACCTGAGACACTTCTCCATACCGGAGATCGCCGACGGACAGGGGTTTCCCCCCCCGAAGGACCTCGCGGCCGCGAGGGAGGAGCTGGAGCGGTACGTCGTCGGGTTGTACGAGCGAGGGGAAGGTTACAGGTGGGGAATCCGGTTCAAGGGTGACGAGGACATCATCGGAAGCATCGGGTTCTACTCATGGGACAAGGAGCACGAGCGGGCGAACATGGGATACGACCTGAGGCCCGAGCACTGGGGCAAGGGCGTGATGACTGAGGCCCTCGAGAGGACGATCCGGTTCGGCTTCGAGGACATGGGCCTGAGCAGGATATCGGTCACAATCATGGCGACCAACCCGCGCTCGATGAGACTGATCCAAAGGGCCGGGTTCGTGGAAGAGGGTGTCATGAGGGAGTACTCGATCGCGAGCGGGAGGCGCGTCGACGAACACGTGTTCTCGATGCTGAAGAGGGATTGGCGCGCGCGCCTCGAAGGGCGCGTGGATGTCTGAAATCCAGCGCGTTACAAGCCTCGGTGTCCCGAACTGGATACACCTAGACGACAAGGTTCTTTAACCCTTCCCGGAATACACGACAGGTCGTCAGATGAGGGTATACCTGGTCCTTGAGGACGGGACTGTTTTCGAAGGTATGCCCTTCGGCTTCTCCGAGGATGTCATCGGCGAGGTCGTGTTCTCCACAGGGATGACAGGGTACCAGGAGTCGCTGACGGACCCGTCGTACTGCGGCCAGATCCTCGTCTCATCGTACCCTCTCATCGGCAACTACGGCGTGAACGGGAACGACTCCCAGTCTGGGAAGGTGCAGGTCCGAGGATACGCCGTGAGGGAGGCCTGCACGTTCCCCAGCCACCGGGACTCGCGTCAGACCATCTCCGAGTTCCTGGGACAGCACGGGGTCCCGGGGATCAGCGGGATAGACACGAGGGAGCTCATACGGAAGATACGCGACACCGGCACCATGATGGGCGGCATCACTTCCGGGGACCCGGAGGAGATGGTGAGGAAGGTGAGAGAGGCGGAGCGCCCCGAGTCGACCAACCTCGTCTCAATGGTGAGCACGAGGGGGATCGTGAAGTTCGGGCGCAAGGGGGCGAAGAAGGTCGTGGTCCTCGACTGCGGCGTCAAGGAGAACATCATGCTGGAGCTCCGGGACAGGTTCGAGGTCTACCAGGTCCCCTTCGACACGGACCCCGGGACCGTCCGCGACCTAGGCCCCGATGGCATATTCATCACCAACGGCCCGGGGAACCCCGCTCACCCGGACATGATCGCGACCACAGTGTCGACGCTTGCCAAGCTCAAGGACGATTATCCGATGATGGGCATATGCCTCGGGAACCAGCTCCTCGCGCTCATGTTCGGCGCGAAGACTTTCAAGCTCAAGTTCGGCCACAGGGGCGTCAACCAACCGGTCAAGTTCGAGGATAGGGTGCTCATCACCTCGCAGAACCACGGGTTCGCGGTTGACCGGGCGTCGGCGGAGGACGCCGGCCTGGATGTGACCTTCACGAACCTGAACGACGGGACCGTCGAGGGGATCAGGCACAAAGAGCTGCCGGTCTTCTCGGTCCAGTTCCACCCCGAGGCGCACGCTGGACCGCTCGACGCGAACTTCCTGTTCGACAGGTTCAAGGACATGCTGGAGGGAGACTGATGCCGAAGAGGGACGACCTCCGCAAGATCATGGTGATAGGCTCCGGCCCGATAGTGATCGGGCAGGCCGCCGAGTTCGACTTCTCTGGCTCCCAGGCGTGCAGGTCCCTGAGGGAGGAGGGATATACGACCGTGCTCGTGAACTCCAACCCCGCGACCATCCAGACGGACCTCGAGATGGCGGACACGGTCTACGTGGAACCTCTCGACCGGGCCACCATAGTCAAGATAATCGAGAAGGAGAAGGTCCAGGGGATAATGTCCGGGATGGGCGGACAGACGGCGCTCAACATCTGCTCCGAGCTCGCCGAGGCGGGGGACCTGGAGCGCCTTGGGGTCGAGCTCCTCGGGAGCCAGCCCAGGGCGATAGAGCTGTCCGAGGACCGTGAGCTGTTCAGGAACACCATGCTCGAGCTGGGCGAGGCGATACCCAGGAGCAGGACGGTCAAGAACATAGAGGAGGCGAAGGCCGCCGTCCCGGGGATAGGCGGCTACCCGGTGCTCGTCCGGCCAGCGTTCACGCTCGGGGGCACCGGCGGCGGCATCGCCCGCAACGAGCAGGAGCTCGAGGACATCACCGGGAGAGGGCTGATCTACTCGCGCATAAGACAAGTGCTGGTCGAGGAGAGCGTCATCGGCTGGAAGGAGTTCGAGTACGAGGTCGTGAGGGACGGGAACGACAACTGCGTCATCGTGTGCAACATGGAGAACCTGGACCCCATGGGCGTGCACACGGGCGAGAGCATCGTCATAGCCCCGGCCCAGACACTGAGCGACCGGGACCACCAGAGGCTCCGCTCCGCCTCGCTGAAGGTCATACGCGCGTTGGGGATCGAGGGTGGGGCGAACATCCAGTTCGCCGTGCATCCGACAACGGGCGAGTATCGCGTCATCGAGGTCAACCCGCGAGTGTCGAGGAGCTCCGCGCTCGCCTCGAAGGCCACGGGCTATCCGATCGCCCGGGTCGCGGCGAAGATAGCCGTGGGCAAGACACTGGACGAGATACCCAACGCCATCACGAGGAAGACCTGCGCCGCGTTCGAGCCCGCGATAGACTATGTCGTCGTCAAGATACCCAGGTGGCCGTTCGACAAGTTCCGGACGGTGGACAGGAGCCTGGGGACCCAGATGAAGAGCACGGGCGAGGTCATGGCGATCGGGAGGAGCGTCGAGGAGGCTCTCCTGAAGGCCGTGCGGTCCCTGGAGATAGACCGGCTGGGGCTTGAGCCGGAGAAATGGACCGACGAGGAGCTCGAGAAGGAACTCAGTCGAGCGACAGACACGCGCCTGTACGCCATAGCCGAGGCGATCAGGCGCGGCACCCCTTCGGAGAGGATATGCCAGCTGACGGCTTGGGACAAGTTCTTCGTCCGCAAGGTGGAGGACATAGTCCGGATGGAGGGGGAACTCAGGGAAGGCGGGCTGGGACCGGACAAGCTGGCGAGGGCCAAGAGGATGGGCTTCAGCGACGAGTACATCTCGGCGGTGTCAGGAACGTCCGAATCATCGATCGCCGGACAGCGGGCGGACGCGGGGATAAGGGCGATATACAAGATGGTCGACACATGCGCCGCGGAGTTCGAGGCCGAGACGCCGTACTTCTACTCGACCTTCGGAGGCGAGTGCGAGGCCCGGCCGTCCGCGAACAAGAAGATAGTGGTCGTCGGAAGCGGCCCGATAAGGATAGGCCAGGGGATAGAGTTCGACTACTGCTGCGTCCATGGGGCGCTGGCGATCAAGGAGGAGGGGATCGACGCGGTCATCGTGAACAACAACCCCGAGACCGTGTCCACCGACTTCGACATCTCGACCCGACTGTATTTCGAGCCGATAACGGCGGAGGACGTCCTCAACGTGATCGAGAAGGAGGACGCGGACGGGGTCGTGCTGCAGTTCGGGGGCCAGACGGCCATCAACCTCGCGCTCCCGCTCCAGAGACTATTGAAGGGCCGGAAGACGAGGATACTCGGCACGCCCCCCGACTCCGTGGACCTCGCGGAGGACAGGAAGAAGTTCTCCAGGCTCATGGAGGAGCTCGGGATACTTCAGCCGAAGTCCGGCACCGGGTTCTCGTTCGAGGAGGTCAAGGGCCTGGCGGGGGAGATAGGGTATCCCGTGCTCATCCGTCCCAGCTACGTCCTCGGCGGGAGGGCGATGGAGATCGTGTACAACGAGGCCGAGCTGGAGACATACATGCGCAGTGCGACGAAGGTCTCCAAGAAACGCCCCATCCTGGTCGACAAGTACCTCACGAACGCCGTGGAGATCGATGTCGACGCCGTGTGCGACGGGACGGACGTCTATGTCGGGGGCGTGCTCGAGCACATCGAGGAGGCGGGGGTCCACTCCGGGGACGCCACGATGGTACTTCCCCCGGTCACGCTTAGCCAGGAGACGATGGACGAGGTGAGGGGCACCACGAGGAAGGTGGCCCTGGCGCTGAAAACGATCGGCCTGATGAACCTCCAGCTCGCGCTCAAGGACGGGAGGATATACATGCTGGAGGCCAACCCGAGGGCGAGCAGGACCGTCCCCATAATCTCGAAGGCGACCGGCGTCCCGCTCGCCAAGGTCGCCATGAAAGTCATGCTCGGCAAGACCCTGAAGGAGCTGGGCCTCATCGGGGAGCCGTCGATCTCGCACTTCGCGGTGAAAGCGTCCGTGTTCCCCTTCCTCAAACTGACCGGCGTGGACAGCATCCTCGGGCCTGAGATGAAATCGACCGGGGAGGTCATGGGCATAGACCTGGAGTACCCCGCGGCGGTCTGGAAGGCGCTCACGGCGGCGGGCCAGAGACTCCCGAGGAAAGGGAACGTGTACGTGAGCGTGGCGGACCAGGACAAGCACATCCTGGCCGAGCTCGCCGCGCGCCTGGTAAAGATGGGGTTCGGGATCTACGCGACCAAGGGGACGGCGGCCGCGCTCAGGGAGGTCGGCGTCGAGGCCACCACGGTGTACAGGATATCGGAGAAGGAGACACCGGACGCGATCGCGGTCATGCGGAAGGGGCTCGTGAACATGGTCATCAACACGCCGACCGAGGCCTCGGGCGCGAGACGGGACGGCTACATGATGAGACGGCTCGCGGTCGAGCTGGAGATACCCATGTTCACCACGATCAAGGGGGCGCGCGCGGCTGTGACGGCCATGGAGCACGCTGCCAAGAACGATACCACGGTCAACGACTTGTCGTGGTTCCACAGGGTGTCGGGCGCGGGCACGCCGTGAGCTGGACGCCCAGGTCAGCGCTTCTTGAGTAGCTTGTACGCCACTTCCGCGCCTCTCCTGCCGGACAGGAGCATCGACCCGAATG
>JBFXGF010000054.1:0-8073 GCA_050178275.1 Thermoplasmata archaeon
ACTCCATCACGTTATCCAGCCACTCCCTCGACCTGCCGGTCACGAGGGCGTTGGCCGCGCTCAGCCCCTCGATGTCCCTCGCGCCCACGAGGAACATCGCGGCCTTGAGCTCCTGTACGATGGTCCCGACCTCGGCCGCGAGGGGATCCTCGCCCTCGAGCGCCGCCGGGAGCAGCCGGCCCGCGAGGCCCGCCGCGGACGCGCCTATGGAGACCGCCCTGGCCACGTCCAGACCTGAGCGCACGCCCCCGGTCGCGACCGTCGGGAGGCCCACGGACGACAACACGACGGACACGGGGGTCGGGATGCCCCAGTCCCAGAAGGTCTCGCCGATGTTGGCCCGGGTGCCGTCACCCGCGGACCGCGCGCGGTAGTACTCGACGGCCGAGAAGCTGGTGCCTCCCAGGCCGCCGACGTCTATCCCCTTGACGCCCGCCCGCTTGAGCCTGAGCGCCACGGTCCTGGACAGGCCGGCGCCCGTCTCCTTCGCCATGACAGGTAGTGATGACGCGACCCTCTCAATCGCCTTGAGGCCGCCCTTCGACCTCGTGTCGCCCTCGGGCTGCACGACCTCCTGGAGATAGTTGAGGTGTATCGCGAGCATGTGGGCGTCGACCATCTCCATCGCGGCGCGACCGTCCTCGACCGTCAGGGCAGGCCTCCCGCCCTGCTCGACCAGCTGGGGCACGCCCAGGTTGCCTATCCTGAGGGGTATGTCGAACTCCTTGACCACGGAGTACGTGCACGCGAGCTCTGGGTCCTCGAGGGCCGCCCTCTGGCTGCCCACGCCCATGCCCAGGCCGAACCGCTCGGCGACGGCAGCGAGCGTCCTGTTTATCTCCTCGGCCTTGCCGTACCCGCCCGTGATGGCGGATATCACGATCGGCGCGCCGAGCTCCCTCCCGAAGAGCGTGGTCGACGTGTCGATATCGTCGAAGTCCACCTCGGGGAGCGCGTTGTGGAGGAGCTTTATGTCGTCCCAATAGGAGTAGCCGACCCCGAGGTCCTCCTTCGCGCAGATCTCGATGTGGTCGCTCTTCCGCCTCTCTATCGGCCGCCCTTTGCTGCCTGCCATGAACCGGACACCTACCTGGACACGACCTCGGTCGAGGGCACCCTCTTGCCCCTGACCGCGCTCTCCAGCCTCCCACGCACATTGCCGTTCACTATCATACACTTTTCGCAGTGGGACGATATGGCCAGCATGCGCTCCAGCTTGCCCCTCATGCTGCCCGTGACATCGTCGTTCGCCGGCCGCCCGGAGAAGCGCTCGAGTGCGGATGGTCCTACCGTCGGCAGGAGGACCGCGTCCCTGTGGGCCTTCGGGTCCCTGTCGAACACGCCGTCCACGTCCGCGCAGAACACCGCCAGCCTCGGCCTGAACGCCTTCGCCAGCTCCAGCATCATCAGGTCGCCCGAGCAGATGGAGAAGCCCATCGACCCGTCGGGCACCACATCCCCGAAAGTGACCGGGGTGAGCCCGAGGTCGAGCAGCGACGAGTACGGCTCGGGGCAGAACGAGGTGACCTCGCCGCGGTCGAAGCTCGACGAGGCCGCCGGGGGCATCGAGACCGCGCTCACGCCGCTGTCGATGAGCGCCTCGAGCACCCTCAGGTTCAGCTCGCGCACGTCCCTCTGGACGCCCGCCACATGCTCCAGCTGGGACTTCCGCCTGAACCCTTTGTGCAGCTCGTGCTTCTTGGCCATGATGTGGCCGAAAGAGCCCGCCCCGTGGACGACCACCAGCCCTTCCTTGAGGGCTGGTCTGAGCTCCCTCGCGAGCCTCTCGCACGCGCTCCTCCTGAAACACCGGAGGCGCGACTTGTCCGTGATGACGCTGCCCCCGAGCTTGACCAGTATCACGATTCCACCTGGTTCCCTTCGCTCCCCTGGCCGATTATGTTATCCGATGATAAAACCGACGGATGGTCTAGCGTGGGCACTGGCCCCATCCGCAGCTCCCCGGACATTGGGACTGGGCAACGCGCCCTAACGTTCCATGTAGATCTCTATCGAGGAGACATTGGCGCTCTCGCCGCGCTCGCCCTGCAGGACCTCGGTCTCTATCTTGACATCCTTGTACCCAAGGTCCTTGACGAACCTGTTCCTGACGATCTCCGCGACGTCTACCGCCCTGCTTATGGCCCTGCCCCGCGCCTTGATGCAGACATCGTCGCATCCGCCGTTTATCTGGGACACGACCGCGAGGACGTAGTTCATCGTTGCCTTCTTCCCGATGTATATGACGTTCTCCTCGGCCATGCTATTCCTCCTGAGGCCCAGCCCACGTTGACTAGCAGGGCCCTCGCTATATATAATGTTCCATCTTGTAGCCAGCTGGTGGATTCGTGGGGTGCGGCAGCGGCGGCCGCCGGACCCGCGAAACTAGAAATAAGCACCCGCCGTTCGGACGTCCGCATGGCCCCATCGGACCCGAGACTCGACAAGCTCCGCGCCGCCGTACGGTCGACCGGCTCGGCGGCCGTCGCCTTCTCAGGCGGGGCCGACTCGGCCCTGGTCGCGAAGGTCGCGAGGGAGGAGCTCGGCGGCAAGGCCGTCGCGGTGACGGTCGACTCGCCCCTGTACCCCAGGTCTGAGCTGAGAGGCGCGAGGGCAACCGCGAAGGCCATCGGGATACGGCACGTGGTCGTGAGGACCGACCCTCTCAGCTATCCGGGGTTCTCGAAGAACCCCAGGGACAGATGCTACATATGCAAGCTGCGGACGTTCAAGGAGGTCATGGGGGTCGCTGACGCCCGCTCGCTCGCGCACGTCCTGGACGGATCCAACGCTGACGACGAGCGCTCGTTCAGGCCCGGCCTGAGGGCGAAGCGGGAGCTGGGCGTGAGAAGCCCCCTCGCGGAGGCGGGCATGGGGAAAAGGGATGTGGAGCGGATATCCCGCAAGCTCGGCCTGGCGACCCACGGGAAGGCACCGAGCCCGTGCCTGGCCACGAGGGTGCCGTACGGGGACGAGCTCACGCCGGGGCTGCTCGCGAGGATCGAGAAGGCGGAGGACCACCTCCGAGGCATGGGCTTCGAGCAGGTCAGGGTGCGGGCGCACGGCGACACCGCGAGGGTCGAGGTCGCCAAGCGACAGGTGCGCGCGCTGACGAGGCCGGACGTCGCGGACGCGGTCGTCAGAAGGCTGAAGAACCTGGGGTTCGCATACGTGGCCGTGGACCTGGAAGGGTACAGGAGCGGCAGCATGGACGAGGTGGCCCGCGGATGAACAGGGAGAGCATCCACAAGACGCTCACCGCCCTGGCGGGCGGGGAGATCACGGTCGTCGAGGCGCTCGAGCGGCTCAAGGGCATGCCCTACGAGGACCTGGATTTCGCGAAGATCGACCACCACAGGGAGCTCAGGAGGGGGATACCGGAGGCGATCTACTCTCCCGGCAAGACGGACGCGCAGATACTGGAGATCGCGCGCAGGACGCTCGCGAGGAAGGGCGAGGCGGTCTTCACGCGGGTGCCCGAGGCCACCTCCCAGAAGCTCCGGGAGGAGTTAGGGGACGATGTCCGGTGGCATCCAGAGGCGAGGATAGCCACCGTCGGGACCGAGGAGAGGGCGCGCCAAGGCAAGGTGCTCGTCGTCACGGCCGGCACCTCGGACATGCCGGTGGCCGAGGAGGCGGCGGTCACGTGCGACATACTCGGGTGCGACACGGACAGGCTGTACGATGTCGGCGTGGCGGGCGTGCACAGGCTCACTTCCAACCTGAGACAGTTCGAGTCGGCGGACGTCATAATCGTCGTCGCTGGCATGGAGGGGGCGCTCCCGAGCGTCGTCGCGGGCCTGACGGACAAGCCCGTGGTCGCGGTCCCGACTAGCGTCGGCTACGGCGCTAGCTTCGGAGGCATGGCCGCCCTCCTCGGGATGCTGTCGTCGTGCTCGAGCGGGATCGGCGTGGTCAACATAGACAACGGTTTCGGGGCCGGCGCCCTCGCGGCGCTGATAGTCAAGAACAAGTACGCGGGCCGGTGAGGTCGCCGGTCAAGGCACCCTGTTCCCGCACTTCCTGCAGAACCTGTCTTTGTCCGCCGCGACCCGGCCGCACGACGGGCATACGCGCTCCTTCTCGCGCCTCTTGCCGCAAGAGCCGCAGAAGGCGTCGTCAGCGTCTATCTCCGACCCGCAGGACGGGCACACGTCGACCACGTCGCTGGCATCTCCGTCGATGTCGCCCGATGGGGCCTCCGTCCTCTGCGACTTCATGAGCGGTATCGACTCGTCCGCCCCCCGAGGGGAGGCCGCCTTCTTCGCCCTCACCGCGAGCGAGAGCGCCTTCTGGTAGTTGCCCGAATCGAACTCCGCCTGTGCCCTCTGGAGCGTGTCAGAGGCGACTGACACGTCCCCGCCCTGGCGGCCGGCCCGGGATATCTCGTCCCTGGCCGTGCTCAGCTCGAACTTGGCGACGAGGTAGTTCGGGCCCCCCTGGACCTCCAACCTCGAGCCCGAGTAGACCTCCTCGCCCGACGACCTCGGTGTCGGGGCCGAGATGATCTCCTCGGCGACGGACCCGCCGGCTCCCCGGCCCTCCTTGGCCCTCCTCGCGGCCCCGGGCGACTGCGACCGCGCCGCCGTGAGCTCGTCTCTAGCCTTCTCGCACAGGTCTATCGCGGTCTCGTGCTCCCCGCGCTGCATCGCGACCTTCGCCTTGTCGACCAGGGCCCTCGCCTCGCGCACGTTGGACCCCTGCCGCTCGAGCACGTTGATGACCGACCTGCAGGTGAGTATCGAGTTGTACGCCTCGTCCCTCCTCGCGTTCATCTTGCGCGAGGCCTTCGACTTGCCGCGCATCACCCTGAGCTCGAAGAACAGGACGAGTATCATGAGCACCGCGATGATCGCCAGCAGGATGATCCTCTCGCCCTCGTTCAAGGCCATATGGTCGGACTCCGGGTCGACTAGCAATCTGTGTTCTTATAAAATCTTCCTCATGGCTCGCGCGCGGAATCAGGGATGAGAGGGACAAAGAGAGTGGCTGACGGCGTTCCACGCGCATAACGGGTTCAAGCGGTGCGGTTCACCCTGTACCCGAAGGTACTTGGCTAGCGCACCTAGCCGTTATGCCCGAGAGGCCGCAAGGGCCTTAGGCTTCCCGAGGGCTCGCGCACCTCAGTACCACAGAGAACGTAGGCGGGCTTAACTTCTGGGTTCGGGATGAGACCAGGTGTGGCCCCGCCACTATGGCCGTCAAACCATTCTCTGGGCCCGTCTAATCACGAGGTCGTATATAAGCATTGCCTAGGCCGCCCGGAAGGGGTCCCTGGAGGCGCCGGGCCCATACTTCATTACGCTCCTCCGCCTACGGTGCTGGCGCAGAGGATGAGGAAAGTAAACGCAGTCACATTCGACCTCTGGGACACACTCATCAAGGAGGTCCCGGGCGGCTCGGAGAAGGTCGCGGGGCTCAGGATTCGCAGGATAGGGGAGTTGCTTGATAGCATAGGCCGCCCCCACGACCTCGACGAGATCGAGGAGGCGCACAGGAAGACGGGGACGTTCCTGGAGCTAACCTGGGGGAAGGCTAGAGACATGCCCGCCAGAGACCAGGTGCTCTTCATGCTCAGCTGCGTCGAGTGCCGCCTGCCCGGCAAGATGACGAACGAGGACATCTCCCGGGTCGAGGCGATATACGCGGACAGCCTCCTGGACCACCCGCCGGAGCTGCTCCCGGGCGCGAAGGAGGCGCTCAGGGCGGCGGGCGAGAAGGGGTTCAAGCTCGGGCTGATATCCAACACCGGCAAGACACCGGGCTCCACCCTGAGGACGCTCATGGGCCGAATGGGCATACTGGAGCACTTCCAGGTCACGACCTTCTCGAACGAGATCATGGTCCGCAAGCCCGCCGAGGCGGCCTTCAAGGTCACGCTCGAACGGCTGAAGGCGCTCCCCAAGGCCACCGCGCACGTGGGGGACCATCCGGACCATGACATGGCCGCGGCGAAGAAGGTGGGGATGCACGCGGTCCAGGTGATGACACACGCGAGCGCGCCCTCTGGCGAGGCCGATGTCAGGGTGCAGTCCCTGGACGGTGTCGTGGACGCGTTGGACTCCTTCGGATAACTTACTTCTGCGCGCAGGGCCATCACGCCCCCATGGCAGACCTCTTCGGTGACGCGGTCCGCGACTGGATGGCCAGGGAGCACGCCCCGCTCGTCATCGAGCGCGACGACGGGTACATGGACGAGCAGGACCTCGACTCGTACTTCTCGGCGTTCGACTCCTTCCCCGAGTGCGAGAAGGCAGCCCTCGGGCTCGCCAGGGGCAGGGTGCTGGACATCGGCCTGGGGCCAGGTCGGGTCTCGTTGCACCTGCAGGGGATGGGGCTCGAGGCGGTCGGCGTGGACATAAGCGACGACATGCTCGAGGTCGCGAGGCGAAGGGGCGTCAGGAACGCCGTGAGGATGTCCGCGTGCGACCTTCGCTTCCCCAGGGGACATTTCCAGACGGCGGTCGCGTTCGGGAACAACTTCGGGCTGTGCGGCACGCCCGAGGCGGTCATGTCGATGCTCCTGAGGCTCAGGGAGGTCGTCTCCGACGACGGGGTCTTCCTGGCGCAGTCGATAGACCCGCTGGCCACGGAGAAGCCCGAGCACCTCATGTACCACGAGAGGAACCGGTCGGCCGGGAGGATGCCGGGCCAGGTGAAGCTCCGGTTCATGTACCGGGGGGCGGTCGGCGACTGGTTCGACCTGCTGATGGTCACGCCGACGGAGATGGCCGAGCTCGCGGAGAAGACCGGGTGGCGCGTGTCAGAGACGTTCGGCGCGCCCGACGCTGGATACCTGCGCGTGTACGCCCTGAGGAAGGCCTAGGCCGCGATAAGCGCGAGCAGGAGCGCCAGGACGGTCCCTATCCCTATGGACACGAAGTTGTTGCCCAGCTTGCCTATCCTGCCGCGCCTCTCCCAGGTCGCGCCTATGACGCTGTCTATCTGGCACCCGAAGAACCCGCACAGCATCGGCACGAAGAGCGTCGGTGGGCCCGCGAGGAGGTCCTGGTTGAACGCGGCGAACACGATGTAGGCGAGGACGGATGTGTACGCCGCCGCGACGAACGCGACCAGCTGTCCCGTCAGGGACACGCCCCCGTCGACCCCTCTCTTCGTCCGCTTGCCCGTCGTGATCAGGTACACCCTCGGGTCGACGATGCCTATCTCGCTCGCCGCGGTGTCCGACGCCGCGACCGCGATGGACGATATGAACATGAAGCTCGCGATGTCCTTCGGGAACGGGTTCGACGCGGGGTCGCCCGAGCTCACGACCTCGGCCACGAAGCTCGCGAAGGCGATGGCCGTGGGTATCGCGCCGTTCGCCGCTATGTTCCTCCAGGAGCGCTCGCCCTTCTTGCCCTCCTGGAACCCCTGCTTCCTCTTCCAGTCGAACCTGTACTTGGTCGCGCCGAAGCTGGTCAGGAGGAACACCAGCAGGAGTATGAGCCAGAGCACGTTCCCGCACACGCCTATGACCATGCCCACTATGAACGCCGAGACCGACCCTGACAGGTTGAATATCCGCCTGTGGTAGGACAGCAGCGCCATCGCGACGCAGAACGCCGTGATGCCCGCGAGCGTCATCATGTCGGGGATCGGGGTGGTCATGTCGGCACCTACGCCTCCTTCCGCCCAAGATGGCCCGGGAGCGCGGGGGCCTTCGAGTAGAGCATCTTGACCCTGTCGTTCACGCCCCTGACCTTGTCCAGGTCGCCGTCCCAGTCCGCCAGGTGCTCCGAGAAGGCGTCCTCGATATCGTCCAGGACCCTCTTCATCCTCCTCGCGACCTTCTTCGAGGCCTTCCCGTGCAGCACGACCGCCAGGAACAGGTGCTCGCCCTTCTCCACCAGGACGGACTTCTCCCCGAAGTCGAGCTTGCGCAGCCGGAACGAGGTCTCGTCCTTGAACGAGTCCTTGATGAAGTCCTGGACGGCGACGAACATCCCGCTCAGTATCTGGTCGTCCATGCCCGGCTTCAGCCTCCTGGTGCTGTGCGCCAGCAGCCGGCCGTCCCCATATATCACGAACGTCTCGTCGACGGCGATCTTCGCCTCGCGCAGGAAGTAGGCG
>JBFXGF010000055.1:0-7965 GCA_050178275.1 Thermoplasmata archaeon
CCCATCGAGGACTTCCTGCTCATGGTGGACGGGGTCAAGAAGCATCCGGGGGATGTCTTCAGGAAGATCGAGGCGATGCCCCGCATCACCTTGGCCGGCAAGACGCTGGTCCAGGACCTGGGCGAGTGAGCGAGGGCTGGCATCGGGGCCGGGAGTCGCCGGCGACCGCGCCCCGCACCCAACGGTTCCGGAAGCAAGTTGATATACCTCCCTGCGCTTCGCTCGGTGTACGAAAAGTATGAAAAGTGTGATTTGAATGAATCCACACGATATGGAAGTCTACGGCGCTGTCAAGGTCGGGGAGCGCGGCCAGGTGGTCATCCCAGTCGGCGCGAGGGAGAAGCTCGGGATCAAGGCGGGCGATTCGCTCCTCGTCATCAGCACGCCGCACAACGACGGGCTCGCGATGATCAAGGTCGAGGTAGTCAGGAAGATGATAGGGAAGATGAACCTCGGTCTGTCCCAGATCGATGGCGACGGTGGCCGCAGGCCGTCCAAGAAGCGGGGCCGCTGACGGCGCGCGCCGGATTCAAGGTTCGAGTCTGATTAACAAAGGTGAGACGATGACTGGCAAGATCATAGAGGTCGAGAACCTCCAACACTCGTTCGGGGACTTCAAGGCGGTAGACGACATATCATTCTCGGTCGAGGAGGGGGAGATATTCTCCTTCCTGGGACCAAACGGCGCGGGCAAGAGCACGACCATCAACGTCCTGACCACCCAGCTGGCCTGTCAGAAGGGCTCCGCCAAGGTCTGCGGGTTCGACGTCCGTACGAGGCCGCACGACGTGAAGAAGTCGATAGGCATCGTGTTCCAGGACGAGGTCTTGGACCGGGACCTGACCGTCAGGGAGACGCTGGAGTTCCACGGCCGCATCTACTCGATGCCACGCGACCAGCGGCTCGAGAGGGAGAAGGAACTGATAGAGCTCGTGGAGCTCGAGGAGAAGGTGAACGAGAGGACGAAGAACCTGAGCGGCGGCATGAAGCGCCGGCTCGAGATCGCCCGCGGGCTGATGACCCGGCCCAGGGTCCTGTTCCTGGACGAACCCACGATAGGCCTGGACCCGCAGACCAGGCTCCGTATCTGGGACTACATAAAGGGCATCAACGAGGAAGGCACCACGATGTTCCTCACGACCCACTACATGGACGAGGCGGACAAGCTCAGTGACAGGGTCGAGATAATCGACCACGGGAAGATCATCGCGTCGGGCACGGTCGAGTCGCTGAAGAACACCCTCGGAGAGGACATGATGTACCTCGAGACGGTGGACGACGAGAAGGCGATCGTGGCCGCCAAGAGGGTCTCGGAGGTCTCCGAGGTCAAGCGCATGCCTGGCGGCCTCGAGCTCATCCTGAGCGCCGACGGCGCGAAGGTCATGCCGAAGGTCCTCCGCTCGGTGGAGAAGGAAGGCATCGGGATCCTGAGCGTGAAGATGAAGAAGCCCTCGCTGGATGACGTGTTCGTCCACTACACGGGCCGAGAGCTGAGGGACGGCTCGGCGGAGAACAACAAGCGCAGAGCGGGGAGGCACTGACCATGGGCCGTGAGTTCCTCACCATCTACTGGAGGGAGATGATACGGTTCGTCAGGTTCAAGGGCCTGCTTTTCGCGTCCCTTGTCCAACCCGCCCTTTGGCTGCTACTGTTCGGAGTCGCTATGAGCAGCAACTTCGCGAGCGACACGATCGTATTCCCGACGATCCCTGGGGTCGTCAACATCGATTACCTGACTTTCATGGCGGCAGGTGTCATGGCCATGACCGCCTTGTTCACGTGCCTGTTCGGCGGCATTGGCCTTCTGTTCGACAAGAACTGGGGCATCATGAAGGAGATGCTCGCGAGCCCGATGCGGTCTTTCCACATCCAGCTCGGGGTCGGCCTCGGGGGCGTGACGAAGTCGTTGATACAGGTGGGGCTCATCATGGCCTTCGGTCTCATCCTCGGCGTCGAGTTCTTCCCGGGCTTTTCCGGGGCCGAGACGCTGCGGGCCATACTCGGTATATTCGCGTTCGTGGTCGTCTTCTCCGCGGGGTTCATATTCCTCTCGGCCGGGCTGGCGATGAGGGTCGAGAGCATGGAGAGCGTCCAGGCCATGATGACCCTACTGACGATGCCGCTCATGTTCTCGAGCAACGCGCTCTACTCGACCAGCTCGTTCCCGCAGTGGCTCCAGGTCATATCGTCGGTGAACCCGCTGACATATTTCGTGGACGGGATCCGGTACTTCGCCCTGGGCGGCGATTTCACGGCTCTGGGGACCCACTACGAGTACGTCGGAGGGGACATCCTCGTCGCGTTCGCATACCTCTTGGGTTTCGCGGCATTGACCTTCGCGTTCGCGTGGCACTCCTTCAAGACCGCCAAGGTGAAGTGACCCCGGGCCTGTGGGAGGGGCTCCGCGGCCCCGGCCCGAACGGCCATGGGCGAGGGGCATTTCCCGACGCGGGCTGTCGGAAAACGCACCCCGTATCATCGTATAGTCAGCAACCTTAAATACGAACGTATGGATGCCTCGCCCCGAGGCATTCAGACATAGCCGAAGACGCCCCCTGTCCGCTTCATCGGAACGGGGGGTGGGAAAGGGTGCTAAAATGTACGAGGTAGTCAAGGCGGAGAAGCTCACGCCGGACGTGACGAGACTCGAGCTCAAGGCGCCGCACATAGCCAAGAAGGCGAAGGCGGGACAGTTCGTCATGCTCACGGTGGACGAGCACGGCGAGAGGATACCGTTGACGATGGCGGACTTCTCGGCGGAGAAGGGGACGGTCACGATCGCTGCCCTGGAGGTAGGGAAGACGACCAAGAAGCTGGGGACGCTCAAGACGGGCGACAAGCTGTTCAGCCTGGTCGGCCCGCTGGGCCTGCCGACGGAACTGCACAAGGTCGGCACCGTCTGCTGCATAGGCGGCGGCATCGGCCTGGCGCTCATGTACCCGGTCGTCAGGGCGCTCAGGGAAGCGGGGAACAAGACCATATCCATCATAGGCGCGAAGAACGAGAAGCTCCTGATCTACGAGGAGGAGATCAAGGCCGTGAGCGACGAGTTCTACGTCTGCACGGATGATGGCTCGAAAGGTCACCACGGCTTCGTGAGCGACATACTGAAGAAGCTCATAGCCGACAAGAGCGACGTCAAGATGGTCTACGCGGTCGGCCCAATCATCATGATGAAGGTCATATCGAACATAACCCAGCCCCATGGCATCCACACGGTCGTGAGCCTGAACCCGATCATGGTCGACGGGACCGGCATGTGCGGCTCGTGCAGGGTCATAGTGGATGGCAAGACCAAGTTCGGCTGTGTCGACGGCCCCGAGTTCGATGGCCACAAGGTGGACTTCGACAACCTGATCGCGAGGAACAGGAGATACATGGCCGAGGAGCAGGTCTCCCTCAAGCAGTTCCAGGAGGGGAAGTAGATGGCCGAGGAGCAGAAGAAGGCGCCGAGGAAGATAGTTCCGAAGAAGTACCCGATGCCCGAGCAGGACCCGAAGGTGCGCGTCCATAACTTCAACGAGGTCCCGATAGGACAGGACGCCCAGACGGCCATACTCGAGGCCCAGAGGTGCCTCCAGTGCAAGCCCGGGCCCAACAGGAAGATATGCATGGACGGCTGCCCGGTCGAGATCGACATCCCCAGGTTCATCAAGCATGTCCAGGAGGGCGACTTCGCGGGCGCCATCAGCGTCATCAGGGAGAAGCAGAACCTCCCGGCCGTCTGCGGCAGGGTGTGCCCGTACGAGGCACAGTGCGAGGGCAACTGCGTGGTGGGCAAGAAGAACGAGCCGGTCGGCATAGGCAGGCTGGAACGCTTCCTGGCGGACTGGGAGCGCAACGAGCAGTCGCACGGCAAGATAGAGGTGCCGCCGCCGACAGGGAAGAAGGTGGCGGTCGTGGGCGCTGGCCCCGCGGGCCTCACGGTCGCGGGCGACCTGGCCAAGCTGGGCCACAAGGTCACGGTGTTCGAGGCCCTCCAGTACTGCGGCGGCGTGCTCGTTTACGGCATCCCCGAGTTCAGGCTCCCCAAGGCGATAGTCAACGCGGAGGTCGATTACATCCGCAGGTCGGGCGTCGAGATCAAGAACGACTTCGTCATCGGAAAGGTGGACACGGTCGACGACCTGCTCAAGGAGTACGACTCGGTGTTCGTCGGCACGGGCGCTGGCCTGCCGAACTGGACCAACCTCCCCGGCGAGAACCTGAACGGCATCATGTCCGCGAACGAGTTCCTCACCAGGACCAACCTGATGAAGGCCTTCAAGTTCCCGGAGTACGACACGCCCATACGCGTGGGCGAGACTGTCGTCACCCTGGGCGGCGGCAACGTCGCCATGGACTGCGCGAGGACCTCGCTCAGGCTGGGCGCGAAGAAGTCCATAATCCTCTACAGGCGTTCCGACGCTGAGCTCCCCGCCAGGCGCGAGGAGATACACCACGCGAAGGAGGAGGGCGTCCACTTCGAGCTGCTGGCTTCCCCGGTGAGGTTCATAGGGGACGACTGCGGCAACGTGAAGCAGGTCGAGGCCATCAGGATGCAGCTGGGAGAGCCGGACGCGTCCGGGAGGAGGAGGCCCATCAAGATACCGGGCTCGGAGTTCAAGGTGGACTGCCAGACGGTGCTCGTGGCCATAGGTCAGAGCCCCAACCCCCTGGTCCCGATGACCACGGAGAACCTGAAGACGACCGAGGAGGGCACGATCTCGGTCGACGAGCACGGAAGGACCTCGAAGAAGGGCGTGTTCGCCGGCGGGGACATCGCCTCCGGGGCAGCGACGGTCATCCTCGCCATGGGCGACGGCAAGCGCGCCGCGAAGGCGATGCACAGGTACATGACGGAGGACCCGTCGTGGCCCGCGCCCGAGGTCTTCGAGAAGCCCGCGGCAGGCAAGTGAGCCCGACCCGCGGATGTCAAACCCCTTCGACAACCCCTTATCCTGTTTTGCACGCTAAAAAATCAGTGTCTGCGTATACGAACCGGACCATTGCCTTAGAAAAGTGATATGAGTCCGAGCTCATCTCTGCTTGAGCGGGATGGAGAAATGGAACGTGCTCCCGGCCCCTTCCCTGCTCTCGAACCACATGTCCCCGCCGTGCTTCCGGACTATCTCCCGGCTCACGAACAGGCCTATGCCCACGCGCGCCTCCTCGCGCGCCAAACCCACGTCCCAGAGGAAGAAACAGTCGAAGACCTTCTTCTTGTCCTCATCGGTGATGCCCTGGCCGGTGTCCTTCACCCATATGTGCACCCTGCCGCCCAGGATGTCCGCGCCGACCGTTATCTTGCCGCCGTCGTTCGTGTACCTGATGGCGTTGTGGACCACGTTGAACAGCACGTCGTGCATGCGGAGCCTGTCCGCCTCCACGACCGGCAGCTCGTTGCCGAACATGACCGAGAGCGTGTGCTTCTTCCTCGCCACGTCGTTCTCGAGCTCCTTCACGACCTCCCTGGTCAGCATCGCCAGGTTCACGGGCTCCAGGTCGAGCGTGAGCGTCCCGTCCTGCAGCCTGCTCATCTCGAGCATCTTCCCTACGAGGGCGTTGATGCGGTTGACGGAGTTCACCATCGCATGCATCTTCTCCTTCAGCTTCGGGCTCGTGTCACCGTACATGCCCTCGTTGGCCATCTCCAGATAGCCCAGGATGGTCGTCAGTGGCGTCCTCAGCTCGTGTGAGATGGTGTTCACGAGGCTGTCCTTCGCCCTGTCCAGCTCCTTCATGTCCTGGAAGGCCTTGTGGACGGACTCGAAGTTCGCCTTCAGCTCCTCCCTCAGCCTCGCGTTCTCCAGCGCGATCGCGGCGTGCGCGGCGAACGGCTCGGCGATCTCCCACTCCGCCAACGTGAACTGGTTGGACTTCTCCCGGTACAGGTCGAGCACACCCTCGACCTCTCCCGCCTTGCTCTTGAGGGGTATGCACATCATCGTCTGCCTGATCTCCTCGTCCTCTATCCCCGGGATGTCCTCGACCCGGGGGTCGTCCAGGGAGTCGGGCACGATCTCGACCTTACCGCACTTCGCCACCTCCCCGGCCAACCCGGTTATGGGGCCGACATCCGCCATCACCTCGTTCGCGTAAGGACCAGTGGCGTAGACCGGCACGAGGAGGTTCCTCTCCCAGTCGACGAGGTACAGGCTGATCTCCTGGAACGGGACGAGCGTGTTCAGCCCCTCCACGATCATCTTGAGCGTGTCGTTGAGGTCCACGGGCTCCTGGAGCCGCGCCGTCGTCTGCGCGAGGGTCTTGTAGAACCTGACGCTCCTGTTGAGCTCCTGGACCATCTCCGCGTTGGCCACGGCGATGGACGCGAGGGCAGCGAATATCTCGAGGTTCACTATGGTGGCCTCGGGCGGTACCTTCCCGTCCTTCGGGCCGTCGGGCTGAAGGAACCCCACTATCTTGCCGTCCTGGTCCTCGAGCACCACGTACAGGACGTCGAGCTCATGCCACGAGTCCGGGGTCTCGCTCGCCAGGGTCGCCCTCTCGGGGTGCAGGAGGCCGTAGTAGGCGGCGGGGTCGTCGCCTGGCACGGCCCTGTAGAATCGTGTGAACCTCCCGCGCCTTTCGCACCTGTCGAGGTCCGCGCTGACATCCTCTTCGCTCTTGGTGAGCCGGTCTATCTTCTGACGCACATCGTCGGGATAACCCTTAGAGGCCCTGAGGACGAACACCTTCCGGTCCTTGTCCAGGAGGAACGCGTCGCACCCCTCGAACCCGAAATCGTCCGTGACGATGTCTATGATTCTGCCGAGGAGGTCATCGATGTCCCTCGTGCTCATCATCGACGCGGTGAATTCTAAGGCCTTGTCTAGCCGACCGCCTTGCAACGTACTTCGCCATCAACTGATGTGTATATTTCCCTTTTGACTCGGCATATCGCGCTTGATAACGAGGTACTGACCGACGTCCCGGGAGTGGCATTGCGGCGCTATCCGAGCGCTCCGTTCATCTCAAGAAGAACCCGCAGTAGCACCGGCCGTCCTTCTCGACGTCGCCTCCCCTGGTGGGCTTGCACGGGCACTGGTACTCGGGGGTGTGCATCATCCTGCAGGGGCAGTAGAAGTCTCCGAACAGTTTCTGCTTCCCCAGGAGCCCCTCGATCATCTCTTCCTTCAATTCCGAGAACCTGTAGCCCCTGAGTTCCGCGAAGTTCTCGACCCTGTCCCGTATCTCCCTCTCGGTCCCGGAGTCGACCCTGTCCCCGGTCCATCCGTCGGCCCCCTGCCTCAGGGTCAGCCTCTGCCCGCATATGGGGCAGACGACCACGTAGCCCTCGCGCCACCCGTCGATGAACCTGAACCCCGCCTGGCACACGGGGCAGTAGACCCTCACCTGCCCATCGCTCATAGTCCCAGCGCCTTCCTCATCTTCGTCTCGTCATGCCCGACTATGACCTCGGCGCCGATCACGACCACGGGGAAGGACCTCCTGCCGCTGAGCCTCTCGATTTCCTTGAGGGCCTCCTCCTGCGCGACATCGTCCAGCAGGTCCACCTCCGTGCTCTCGAACGGCACGTTGTGCTCGCTGAGGAACCTCTTCGTCCACCTGCAATACGGGCATGTGCTGAGCGCGTAGACCTTGACCTTGTCGTCCATGTGGCCGCCGTCCGTCGTTCCGTCCATGGGACGGATTGCGCTCCCCCGGATAATATGATTGTCCAGGATTCGCGCTCAGGAGAGGATGTCCCTGCACAACGCCTGCTGCCGCTCCACCTCGGCGTGCTCGCGCTCGTCATCGAACAGCGCCTTCACCCGCTCCTTGCCGTAGTCCTTGCTGTTCTTCCCCGCCCACTCGCCCAGGAGCGTGAGCCCGGGGTTCTCGAGCGAGACCGCCCCGAACGTGATTGCGAGGTCGTACAACAGGTCGGAGACGGACCACGGGTCTATCCTCCCGTGCTGCGGCATCTCGTGCGGGTAGTCCAGCTGTATCGCCATGAGCTCGCTCGTCCGGGCGTGGTTCATC